>NZ_CAUTOU010000047.1:0-18218 GCF_963539965.1 uncultured Propionibacterium sp. | reverse complement strand
AAGCTGCTCGGCGCCGGCCGCGCCGCGCCGGGGCGCACTGCGCTGCGCGTGAGCGGACGGGCCCCCGGGCCCGCGCGGGACTGAGGGTGCTGCGCACGTCACGGTCGGCCCCCGGGACCGCCCTGGGTCAGCGGCCGCGGAAGACCGGGGGCCGCTTCTCCAGGAACGCGGTGATCCCCTCCCGCGCATCCTGCGTCGTGAGCGCTTCGGCCGCGATCGCCCACTCGGCGCGGAAGGCTTCAGCGAACTCCTGATTGTACACCCTGCGGACCGCCTTCTTGATCCTGCGAACGGCCAGCGGTGCGTTCCGCGCCACCTGCTCCGCCAGGTCGTGCGCCGCGCCCAGCACCGCGTCCTGCGGCAGCACGTAGTTCACCAGTCCCATGCTCAGCGCCTCCGCCGCGGAGTACCGACGCCCGGTGAGCAGCATTTCCATCGCCTTCGCCCACGGCACCTGCTGGGGCACCCGCACCTGGGCCCCGCCGTAGGGGACCAATCCGAGCGTCACCTCGGGGAACCCGAAGGTCGCCTGATCGCTCGCCACCCTGATGTCCGTCCCCAGCACGAGCTCCGCCCCGCCCCCGAGGGCGTGACCGTTGACGGCGGCGATGACCGGCTTCTCGACCTCCGAGAAGATGCGCTCCTCAGGACGGTGGGCCTCGTGACGACCCCCCGGGGAGGTGCCGCTCTCGCTCCACGACGACCGCAGGTCACGTCCAGTGCAGAAAGCACGTTCTCCCGCCCCGGTGAGGACGAGGGCACGGGCCGTCTCGTCACGGTCGTACTCCCGCCCGATCTCCGTCAGCGACCGGATCATCTCGGCCGTGAGCGCGTTGTGGACCGAGGGCCGGTTCAGGGTGATGGTGACGACCGGCCCCTCCCTCTCGTAGATGATGGCCTGCTCAGTCACTGGTTCTCCTCTGAGTGGCGTCGGTGTCCGGCTCCGGGAGCGGCACGCCCCAGTCCCGGAACACTTCCTGCTGGTGCTCACCGGGGCGCGGCGGCGGCCCGAGGGGAGGCGGTGCGGAGCGTCCGAATCGTGGAGCCGAGGCCGGCAGCAGGTCGCCGCCGTCCCGCGCCGGGCCGAACACCCCGCGAGCACGCAGATGCCCGTCGCCCCGTGCCTCTGCGAGGGTCCTCACGGGTGTCACGCACGCGTCCCGGCCGGCGAAGACCTGCTCCCACTCGGTCTGTGTGCGCGCCGCGAACCTCTTCGCGAGAAGACGCCGGAGATCGGCGTGGTCCGCGGGTCCTCCCGGTCTCGGGGCGGCACGAGGCCCAGTCCCCGGCACATCTCCGCGAAAAAGCGGTCCTCCAGCGCGCCCACGGCCATGTGCCGTCCGTCCGCGGTCTCGTAGACCGTGTAGTACGGCAGCGATCCGTCCACGACGTTGCGGCCACGCCCGTCGTGCCAGAACCCGGCAGCGGCCAGCCCATGGACCATCGTGCTCAGATGGCTCACCCCGTCGACGATCGCGGCGTCGACGACGTCTCCGTGCCCGTCCCGCCTGACGCGCTGCAGGGCGGCGAGCACGCCGACCGTGAGGTAGAGCGCTCCGCCGCCGAAGTCGCCCAAGAGGTTGAGCGGCACCGTGGGCGCCCCATCGGCCGGGCCGACAGCGCTGAGGACGCCACTCAGCGCCACGTAGTTGATATCATGCCCCGCCTGCTGCGCCAGCGGGCCGCTCTGACCCCAGCCGGTCATCCGCCCGTACACCAGGGCCGGATTGGCGCCGTGACACTCCGTCGGGCCGACTCCGAGGCGCTCCGCGACCCCCGGGCGCCAGCCCTCCAGCAGGATGTCCGCGCGCTCGACCAGTGCCAGCACGGTGCCCGCGCCGCCCGCAGCCTTCAGGTCGACCTGCACCGAGCGGCGTCCCGCCGCCATGGGGTCCGCCCTGCCGAAGCCGGACAGAGACTCCAACGGGGAAGGGGTTCCCCCAGGGCGATCGATCCGCACGACGTCCGCCCCGAGCTGGGCCAGGAGCATGCCCGCGAAGGGCACCGGCCCCAGACTGCCCAGCTCGACCACCCGGACACCGTCCAGCGGCTGCCGATCATGGAGCATGGATGTCACGCTCCTTGGCCACCAAGGTGCCGGCGACGACCGCAGCCGCGCTGAGGAGCACCAGAAGCCCCAGCCTCCACGCGGAGACATCACCGCCCAGCGGGTCCTCCGCGAGCGCCCACTCCCACGGTGAGAAGTTCGCCAGGTCCTGCGCGCCGTCGATGAGGGGGACCAGCGACCTGAGGACATAGCCCCCGACGAGCACCGCGAACGGCACGGCGAAGCTGACCGCCGAGGAGGTCCCGCACGCGGCGAGCACGTACGCCAGGCAGAGGTGGAACACCGCGAACAGCACCATCACCAGCGTGATCGCGACCAAGCCGTCCCAGGAAACGTCGAGTTCGAAGAAGAGCCGTCCGAGCACCACGGAGGCAAGGACAGCCAGCGCGCTCAGCGCCACCGAGAGGACGGCGGCGGAGAGCCGCCCCAGCAGAATGGTCGGGCGAGAGATCGCGAAGGCGAACAGCATCTCGAGCCGGCCGTCGTGCTCGTCGCCACTGATGGAGGTGGACACTGCCGCGATGCCGATCGCGGCGAGCAGGACGGGGACCAGCATCGAGTACAGGTTGCCCATGAGATATCCGGAGGAGGTGGACAGGTCAGCCATGCCGAGGGACGAGGCGAGCTCGGGGGGGCAGACCCTCCGAGAAGCCCGTCAACGCGTCGGTGTCCTTCAGGGAGGACCAGGCCGCCACTGTCATCAGACCGAGCAGGAAGAGGGCCACGGCCCAGACCAGCGTTCCTCGGCGCTTCGTCAGCAACGAGTGCCGGGTGAGCTCGACGTACGCAAGGGACATGACGGATGCCTCCTCTAGGCGGTCTCGACGGACGGGGCGGCCCTGTCCTCCGCGGAGTAGTAACCCTTGAAAGCCTCACTCAGATTGGGTTCAGGCGCCAGGATGCTGTCCACCGGAAGGTGCGCGAGTTCCCGGAGGAGTGGCTGCACCGGGCCGCTCCACACGATGTCGATGACTTCGCTGGACCTGAGTTCGACCGACCGCAGCCCGGGAAGCTGACGGATTTGCTCAGGCACCGTCGCCGGGGCGTTGAGCCGGACGCGGATCTCACATTCCGACCGCTTCAGCAGGGAGGCCATGCTCCCCCGAGCGACGATCCTCCCAGACCGGATGACCGCCACGCTGTCAGCGACGGCCTCGATCTCGGACAGGATGTGCGAGGACAGCAGGACCGACTGGCCCTGGTACCGGCACTCGTTGACCAGCTTTTGGAACTCGTCCTGCAGCAGCGGGTCCAGCCCGTTCGTCGGCTCGTCGAGGATGAGCAGCTCCGGCCGACTCATGAACGCACCAACCAGGCCGACCTTCCGCTTGTTGCCGGTGGACAGGTTCCGCGTCGTCCGGCTGGGGTCCAGGCCCAGCCGTTGACAGAGCTCGTCGCGGTAAGAGGCGTCGACGTCGCGGCGCACGCGCGACCAGAATTCCAGCGTCTGCGCGACGCTGAGCTGCCCGTCCAAGTGGAGCTCAGCGGGCAGGTACGCCACCCTCCTGCGGATCGCTACGTCGTAGAACGGATCCTGGCCCAGGAGCCGGACCCCCCTTGGTCGGCTTGGTCAGACCCAGCATCATCCGGATCGTCGTCGTCTTGCCGGCCCCGTTCGGTCCGGCGTAGCCGAGCACCTGACCGGGCTGCAGTGCCAGGTCGATGCCGTCGACGGCCGTGAGCCGGCCGAAACGCTTCGTCAGCCCTTCACATTCGAGAACAGTCGTGCTCACGACAAGATCGCCTCCGCTTCCGAGGGGTGGAACCACAATTCGTTGTGCCGCACGCTGGCGTAGAGCTCGGTCCGGCCTCCTACGCCCAGCTTTCCGTAGATGGTGCTCAGATTGTTCTTCACGGTCTGTTCCGCCAAGTTGAGTTCGCGGGCGATCTCACGGTTGCTCCACCGCCGGCACAGAAGGGCCAGGATGGTCCGCTCACGCCGGGTGAGCCCCTTGACCCCGGGCGTCAGCGCCTCTGACGAGGTCTCTCCCGGCGGCTCCAGCTGCCAGGCCTGGAAGCCCTGCAGAACAGACTTGATCGCCCGGATGAGGCTCGGCAGGCACGCCGTCCGCTGCACGATGCCATCCACCACCCGAGAGGTGATGGTCGAGAGGATGACATCCGGATCAGGCTCCTCCGCGAACACGAGCGTGGACGTCTGTTCCTCCGCCTTCTTCGCGGCTCGACAGACCTCCAACCCCTCGAGGTGGTCGTGGAGATGCAGGTCGGTGAGAACGAGATCGAAGTGGTGGCGCGGAGTGAGTCCCGCGAACTCCGCCTGGGAGCTGGCCCCGGTGACCTCCCAGTTCGGCCAACACGCGGAGAGAATGGTCATGGCCCCGATCTGGGCCGTGGGGCGGGTGTCCACCACGACCGCTCTGATCGGCGCTGCGCCCGAGCAGTCCTCGTACTGGTCCTGCGACCCCCTGACAAGCGGCATGCTCTCCTCCTCCGGCTAGCGCGCCCTCTGACCCGACATCACGATTCTGGCTGGGCCCGACCGAACACGGCAGAGGGTTTACCCCCAATCTCCCTGATGGCTCGGTGGAAACAGCACCTCTCAGGCGCGCAACCGACCTATATTGCAGGCATGCGAGCGCCGTACTCGACTGATCCTCTCGTCCTCCCCCGCGACGGGCCGGCGGTCCATGGACCAGCGGCATCAGGCTTGCCCGTCGCGCTCGGCGTCGAGCACTTCGCGATGATCAGTCACTCACCGGGGGGCTTCGCGGACCAGGAGCTGGCGCATGATGCCGGGCGCCTCGCGGTGCGGCGATGAGCCACCCAGAGCGACGACCCGACGCCCGGGGAGCGGTACCGGGCCGGCTCGGCCGGGCGTTCGCGACGTCTCTCCTCTGGCGCCTGTGTCTCGCTCCGCTCGTGGTCTGCGTCATCACAGGGGGTTCGGCGTCTTCTGCGCCACGCGGTACTCCGAGCACGCCGAGCTGACGCTCGTACTCGTGCTGCTGGGCGTGCTCGTCGCGCTCGCCGCGACCGTCACCCTGGCGCGAGAAGCCATCGAGTCGCTGGGGGACCTGCACGTGGCGGTGCAGGACGCCGTGGAGCGCGGCGGGGGCCCTGTCCGCGTCTACCGGGATGACGAGGTCGGACGCCTCGCCGCAGACTTCAACGCTCTCATGGCCCGGATGGAACGGCAGCGCCAACAGGCCGTCCAGATCGCCCTGCGTGCCCAGGAGTCGGAACGGCTGCGGATCTCGCGCGAGCTGCACGACGAGGTGGGGCAGTCCCTGACCCTGGCTCTGCATCTCGTGCGCCGAGCCGGCGAGCGGTCGGGCACCACCGTGCCGGCACCGGGTATCGACGCTATCGGTGACACCGTGTCGGAGGCGCTCGGCACCGTCCGGAGCATCTCCACCCAGCTGCGCCCAGGAGCCCTCGACGATCTCGGCCTCGTCCCGGCGCTGCACGAGCTGTGCCAGCGCATCACCGAGAGCACCGGCCTGGTCATCACCACCGGCTTGCAGCGCCCGGAGGTCGTTCTGCCGGACGAGCTGCAGCTGGTCCTCTACCGGATCGCGCAGGAGGCGCTGACCAATGTCGTCCGGCACGCCGAGGCACGCACCGTGACCCTCGTGTTCCGACACCATGAGGACTACCTCACGCTGAGCATCCGCGACGACGGGACGGGACGTGCCGGACCTCCTGGGGGCGGGATGCAGGGAATGCGCGAGCGGGCCGCCATGGTCGGCGGCGAGCTCTCAGCGGTGTCGGTACCGGGCCAGGGAACCCTGGTCGATGTCAGGGTACCCGTGGAACCGGGAGGGGTCGCCCGATGAGCGCGGGGACACCACCGGTCCGGATCGTCCTGGCCGATGACCACGCGATGCTGCGGCAGGGAGTACGGCTGATGCTGGACGCCGACCCGCGGCTCCAGGTGCTGGCCGAGTGCACGACCGGCGCCGAGGCCGTTGCGGTCGTCCGCGAGCGGGAGGTGGACCTGGCGCTGCTGGATGTCTCCATGCCCGAGGTGAATGGCTTCGAGGCCACCCGTCTCATCCTGGCGGAGTCCCCACGGACCAGAGTCCTCTTCATGTCGATCCATCAGAGCGACCCCTATCTGTTCGAGGCGCTGCGCGTCGGCGCCTCCGGGTTCGTGCACAAGTCCGTGGGGGGACAAGACCTGGCCGATGCGTGCCTGGCCGCCTTCCGGGACGAGCCGGTCCTCTTCACCGGCACGGTCCGCACCCTGCTCAGGCGGCACATGCTGGCCGGTGACCACGCGGCGCTGACCGATCGCGAGCGCGAGGTTCTCGCGCTCATCGCGGACGGGCGCTCCGGCAAGGAGATCGCCGACTCGCTGTTCCTCAGTGAGAAGACCGTGGAGAATCACCGCAGCCGGATTCTCACCAAGTTGGGGCTCACGAACCGGGTCCAGCTCACCCGCTACGCGATCCGGGTCGGTCTCATCGACCCGTGACCCGGCTGCGCCTCACCCTCGGCGGGAAACCGCCCGCATCGATCTCGAGGATGGTGCCGGTCATGGTCCGGCTGCTGAGGACGAAGGACACCGCCGCACCCACCTCCTCCTCGTCGACGAACCGGGGCAGCGCCTGGTGCGCGGAATCCACGCCGGCGCGGTCGGGCGCGCCGTCGAGGCCGTCTCCCGGGAGATCGGGCCGGTGGACGCGCCGGTGCATGCCGCCGGCACGTTCCTGCCCGCCACGCGCGGAACCGGCGCGATGAGGCCTGCCCACAATCGGGCATCGTCCGACGGGGAAGACGAATCATGGTCGCGCTTCCGCGAACAAGCCTCCCGGCAAGGGCGCCGCGGTCGATCCGATCGGGTGGCGTTGCCCGATGGCACCAGGGGCGGGACCGCCCGCAGCGCCTAGGCTTGAGGCATGAGCATCGTCATCACGCCTCCGGCCATCCGCCTGTCCAAGCCCGATGCCGATCTCGTCCGCGCCCTCGCGGCCGGCGTGGCCGAGGCCGACGGCGTGGTGCCCCTCAACGAGTCGGCCAGGCTCTCGCTGACCGGCTCCGCCCCCCTGCACAGCCACTGGCTGGCCCGCGAGCCGAGTCCCGCCGGCGACGGCGGTCGCGGGCTGCTCGGCTACGCCCACTGGGACGGCCGCGAGCAGACCGTGCAGCTCGTGGTGGCCCCCGGGGCCCGCCGCCGGGGCATCGCGACCAGGCTGGCCCGGGCCGTCGTCGCCCACACCACCCTGTCGTGCGCCAGGGACGAGAACGCCCCGATCCCCGCCGACCTGAACTGGTGGGCCTTCGGCAACCGGCCGCCGGCGCAGGGCCTGGCCGCGAGCCTGGGCCTGCGCCCCGTGCGCGGTCTGCTGATCATGAGCATGGAGCCGCCCGACGGCTCCGGCCGCGACGCGCGCCTGCCCGAGGGGCTGACGCTGGACTCCTACCGGGACGGCGACCTGGACCGCCTCGTCGAGGTCAACCGCGCCGCCTTCGAGCACCACCCCGAGCAGGGCGCGATGAGCGCCGAGGACGCCCGGGCGCGCATGGGCCAGGACTGGTTCGACCCGTCCGGGCTGCTCGTCGCGCGCGACGATTCCGGCCGGCTCGTCGGCTTCCACTGGACCAAGATCGAGACCGTCGGCGGCGTACGGCGGGGCGAGGTCTACGTCATCGGCGTCCACCCCGACTGGGAACACCGGGGCGTCGGCCGTGCGCTGCTCGATGCCGGTATCCTGCACATGATGGACAAGGGCGCCCGGGCCGTCGATCTGTACGTCGAGGCCGGCAACCCCAGGGTGGTGCGCATGTACCAGTCCGCGGGCTTCCAGGTGACCTCCACGGACACCGCCTACGCCCGCGTCCCCGCCGGGCCGGACCAGGAGCAGGACAGATGAGCGGCACCAAGGACAGGACGACGACGGCCGAGCACCGTCCCGATGAGCTGCCGAGGGGCCGCTACTCCGAGCGCGAGCTGAGCTGGCTGGCCTTCAACAACCGGGTCCTCGACCTGGCACGCGACACCGGGCGCGTCCCGCTGCTGGAACGCGCCAAGTTCACGGCGATCTTCAGCTCCAACCTCGACGAGTTCTTCATGGTCCGCGTCGCCGGCCTCAAGCGCCGCATCGACGCCGGCGTGGCCATCCCCTCGGTCACCGGCATGCGTCCGCGCGAGCTCTACGATGCGATGCTCACCCGCATCCACGAACTCGTCGAGGCCCAGGCCGCGCTCTTCCAGGACGAGATCCTTCCGGCGCTCAACGCCGAGGGCATCGACCTGCTGCGCTGGGGCCAGCTCACCACCGACGAGCGCACCCGCATGGACGAGCTCTTCACCGAGCGCATCTACCCGGTGCTGACGCCGCTGGCCGTCGACCCCTCGCACCCCTTCCCGTACATCTCGGGCCTGTCGCTGAACATCGGCGTGCTGCTGCGCAACCCGGCCAGCGAGGCCCGCCAGTTCGCCCGCATCAAGGTGCCGGGCATCCTGGACCGCTTCATCCGCCTGGGGCCCACCCGCTTCGTCCCGCTCGAAGAGGTCATCATCAACCACCTGCCCGAGCTGTTCAGCGGCATGCAGGTCGCCAGCTGGTGCCTGTTCCGGGTCACCCGCAACGAGGACGTGGAGGTCGAGGAGGACGACGCCGAGAACCTGCTGTTCGCCCTGGAGAAGGAGCTGCTGCGCCGCAAGGTCGGCCGTCCCCCCGTGCGGCTGGAGGTAGAGGAGACCGTCTCGGACGAGCTGCTCGAGCTGCTCGCCGGCGAGCTGGACATCTCCGGGAAGGAGATCTTCAGGCTGCCCGCACCACTGGACCTGACCGGGCTGTTCGACCTGGCCGACGTCGACCGCGAGGACCTGAAGTACCCGAACTTCCTGCCCAAGACGCACCCCGACCTCGCCCCGGTCGAGACCTCCAGCGAGGCCGATCTGTTCAAGTCGATCAGGCGTCACGACGTGCTGCTGCACCACCCGTACGACTCCTTCGCGACGAGCGTCCAGCGCTTCGTCGAGCAGGCGGCGGCCGACCCGCAGGTACTGGCCATCAAGCAGACGCTCTACCGCACCAGCGGGGACTCCCCCATCATCGACGCCCTCATCGAGGCCGCCGAGGCCGGCAAGCAGGTGCTCGCCCTCGTCGAGATCAAGGCCCGCTTCGACGAGCAGAACAACATCGCCTGGGCCCGCAAGCTGGAGCGCCACGGCGTCCACGTCGTCTACGGCATGGTGGGCCTGAAGACCCACTGCAAGCTGATCCTGGTCGTGCGCGACGAACCCGACGGGCTGCGCCGTTATGCGCACATCGGTACCGGCAACTACAACCCGAAGACCGCCCGCCAGTACGAGGACATGGGTCTGCTCACCTGCAACCCGATCGTCACCGACGACGTCTCGCGCCTGTTCAACCACCTGTCGGGCATGACCGCCGAGACCGCCTACCGGCGCCTGCTGGTGGCCCCCAACGGCGTGCGCAGCGGCATCATCGAGTCGATCGAGCGCGAGATCGGGCACCGGGGGGCGGGCCGGGCGGCGCGCATCCGCATCAAGGTCAACTCGATCATCGACGAGCGGGTCATCGACGCCCTCTACCGGGCCTCGCAGGCCGGCGTCCAGGTCGACCTGTGGGTGCGCGGCATCTGCGGCATCAGGCCCGGCGTGCCCGGCCTGAGCGAGAACATCCGCGTCATCTCGGTGCTCGGCCGCTTCCTGGAGCACTCGCGCATCTTCTGGTTCGAGAACGGCGGGCGGCCGGCCGTGGGCATCGGCTCGGCGGACATGATGCACCGCAACCTCGACCGCCGTGTCGAGGCCATCGTCTCGATCACCAATCAGCGCCACATCGACGAGATCGGCGAGCTGTTCGACCTGGCCTTCGACGAGGGCACGGTCGCCTGGCGGCTCGACGACCGCCTGTGGACGCCCGACACGCTCGACGCCGAGGGCGACCCGAAGCTCGACATCCAGGAGCACCTCATCGCCAGGACGGCCGAGCGGCGCCTGACGACCCGGACCCCGCGCCGCACGCTGCACTTCCAGCGTCCCGGCGTCCTGCCGAGCCGATGATCGGGCCGATGGAGGGCGAGCCCCGCATCCAGGCGGCCGGCGCCGTCGTCCTGCGCGCCCGGGGCGGTCGCGTGCAGGTGCTCGTCGAGCACGTCCCCCGCCACGGCACCTGGGGCCTGCCCAAGGGCCATCAGGAGAAGGACGAGCCGCTGCCCGTGACGGCCGTGCGCGAGGTGGGCGAGGAGACCGGGGTCCGGGTGCGCCTGTCGCGCCCGCTGCCGCCACTGGACTACATGGTGGGCCCCGACCACAAGCGGGTCCACTGGTGGCTCGGCGTCGCCCTGGACGAGACGCCGGGGCCTCACGACGACGAGACCGACGAGGTCCTGTGGGTCACTGCCGGCGAGGCCGACGCGCTGCTCGCCCACGCCGACGAGCGGGCGCTGCTGGCCCGCGCCGTCGAGCTCTTCGAGCAGGGCCCGGCCGGAGTGCTCGTCCTGACCCGTCACGCCAAGGCGAGCCCGCGCAAGGCCTGGAAGGGCGACGACTGGCTGCGCCCACTGGCCCCTCGCGGCGAGCGCCAGGCCGCGAGGCTGCCGGGCCTGCTGGCCGCCTACGGCGTGAACCGCATCATCACGAGCACGTCGACGCGCTGCGCGCAGACCGTCGAGCCCTACGCCGAGACCGCCGCCCTGGCGCCGGAGCCCGTCGCCCTGCTGTCCGAGGAGACGGC
Source organism: uncultured Propionibacterium sp. (assembly GCF_963539965.1). Taxonomy (NCBI): domain Bacteria; kingdom Bacillati; phylum Actinomycetota; class Actinomycetes; order Propionibacteriales; family Propionibacteriaceae; genus Propionibacterium; species uncultured Propionibacterium sp. The sequence continues at coordinate 7,475 of NZ_CAUTOU010000047.1, read as the reverse complement.
GGAGGGCCGCGGCGGGCAGGTGTCCGCCCTCATGGCCGATCTGCGGCTGGCCGCCGGCTCCGATCCGGGCACGCGCGCGGTCGTGTGCGGGCACCGACCGGTGCTGCCGGCCATGCAAACCGGCCTGGGCGTCGAGGTGGCCCCCATGCACCCGGGCCAGTCGCTCGTCCTGCACGTCGGACCCGGCGGACGGGTGCTCGACGCGGAGTCGTACCCGGCCATCGGGTGAACGCCCTGCGGGGGCGGGCAGCGGGGGCGCCTGGTGGTTACGGCCCCCCGGTACGGCCCCGCCCTGATCCGCTGTGCAACAGCGCCCGTCCGACTCCGCATCCGGTGACCAGGTATCGACCGGCAGCGCGTGCTCGCCGGGGGCCGGTCGCGCTCGCCCGCGCGCCCGCCAGGGGAACGACCGCGGTCCACCAGGACCGATCCTTCGCCGCGAGCATGAGGCCTGAGCACGGCAACACCACCCGCCCCGAGATTCCCCTGAGACGGAAGGGTTTCCGCAGGGGAATGCTCCGAGCGGATCCAGTCAGGGTATTGCCGGACGGAATCGCTCACGCTTACGCTGGCAGCAGCAATGACGCTGGAGAGGAGGTGAGCACGGTGGCCGCACCTCAGTACCAAGGCACAGCATTCGCCTGCATGAGCGCTGTCCCCGTCTGCAGCACAGTCGCGTTCGGAGTGTTCCTCGCCGCATGCGCCGCCACAGCGGTTTAACCCCACTGGTGGATCATGTCAAGGTAACCAGACTCATTCAGGGGCAATGATGTTTCCCCTGCTGAACACACAAGCCATACTGCACCGGCAACCGGATGCCGGGTACTACTATCTACTGGGGAACGAGGGCGGCACCGAAAAAATCAACCGCACTGGAACTGAAGTGCTCGAGTTGTGCGACGGGCAACACACTGCAGAAGAGATCTGCTCAGTCATGGCTTCCCGATACGACGACTCCCCCGCGAAAGTCAGGCCTCTGATATTTCAGTTTCTCGTTGAATCCGCCTCGCGTGGAACCATTTCAGTGCCGCAGACCCCGACCCCTGCGACAACCCGGGTGACAGGGTCCTACACAGCATGGATCCCATTGCTGTCTTCATTCGAACTAACAACCTCATGCAATCTCTCATGCATTCATTGTTACGCATCGGCAAAACTCGGTAGAGGCTATCATCCCCCCCCCCACGGATAAAGTCATCTCAGCGATTGACTCCCTTGCTGATTCAGGATCCTTCTCGGTGATGCTCTCGGGAGGTGAACCAACAATGCATCCTGGGTCCAAGGACATCCTGGCGGCTGCCACCGACCGCATGCGAATGGTTCGCATTGCATCGATTTTGTACGCGCTCACAGAAGACGACCTTCGTACAATAATCAACAACGACACCGTGACCGTACAGACAAGTCTTGATGGACTGCCCGCGACCCATGATCGTATCAGGGGTGGTGCCTCCTCCTTCGAACGAACAGTCTCTACCATAAGAGCTCTTGCCGAACAGGATAAGATCGTCATAGTGGCCATGACCGCCAACCGCCACAACTGGTGCGAGGTGGAGGGAGTCGTTCGGCACTGCATGGCCGCTGGAGCAGCCGCCTTCCGACTCGGGTTGACATTTCCCAGCGGACGCGCCGCAAATTCTGATCTCTGTCTGTCCGCAGAAGAGATCTCCTCCCTTCAGAAGAACTGGGAGACCATTGTGAAAAAGTATTCCTCACCTACCTTTTCACTCAACAGATCAGAGGAGTCTGACGCTTACCAGGAATTTATTTCGACGCGTGGGCTGCTCAGCTCATGCGGCGCAGGACACTTGCTTGCGCACATCAGGGCAAATGGTTCAATAAATCCTTGCCCCATGTTGAACGTCAACTTGGGAAACATCTATGAACAGCCGTTCGATGCGGCTTTCTCCGGCCCACTATTCTCTGTGTTCGCAAATTCCTTGTCACCAGGTATCGACCGGTGCGCAGACTGCGGGGCCGCTCCGTTCTGTGGTAGATGCCATGCAGCGGCCGCAGCATGGGGTCGAACAGATGACCATTGTTGGTGGCGTACCAGCGAGCTGGCGAAAACGCTCGGCGATCAGGGTCGAGACGATGACACGAAGATCTGAACTGCTCTTCGGATCAGGCGCAGGCGCCGCATTCGTACTCGCCCTGCTCGTCTATTCCCAGCTGGCGCCAGACGCATTCCCTGCCGCAGCGAGCGGAATAAATTCCTCAACTGCGGTCAGCGTAGCGGAATCATTTGCCGCCGACATCGGAATCGGCAGCATCACACCGCAACGCCCCGTAACCGGGTATGATTCGCTTGCCGCGGCTTGGTTCAGTGATGTGCACAGGCCGGATCTTGCAATTTATGCCGCGGAACTACCCATTTATTATTGGCAGATAACAGACGACTCGACCAAGTGTCAGTTCAAGGTGACCCCGGCTGGTTCCGTAACAGGATTTCAATGCCCGATCGACAGTGCTCGGTCGATCTCCGGTACTGCTTTGTTGGAATGGCTTGAGGAAATCGCGGGGAAAGACGATTCCCCGGACCTTGCACAACTCGATTCCATTCTCAGCAATGGAACCGGGCAGTTCAAATGGACCAGGGCAGCAAGCAGCACAGCGGGAGTCGATCTCACGTGTGACGTGACCGCGGCGGAGGGGAGTTTTTCCATTGCCCGAACAGTAGCAGTACCAGAAAATGAGGCCAGCAACATCCGTCGGGCAGAATTCATTGGTGAGGCAACATCGACCACGGGGTTCGTGGGGACGCTCATCTTGATCATCTTGGCGATCGGCGTCCTGCTGCAGAACAAGAGAAGAAGGAATTCAAGCGCGCTCACCGCCCTGACAGTGGTATTAGCCGTCCTCGCGCTCATCGCATCAGTCAACAACTCATTCACGGGAAGTACAGTGAGTCCTCCTTCTGGAATCAGTGAAAGCTCATATCGTGCAGCTATGATGATCAGCAGTTCGTTCGCCGCCGTCCTGTTGTTCATCACTGTAAAAATGTGTGGTGAGGCCGGTGCGATCCTTCCAAGAGTTCTGCATGCTGCACAGCGCCCCCGGCCGCAGCCGTTCACGAGAACGATAGGAATCGGATATCTCGCTGCAGCGATTTGGCTGGTTCTCAGTTCCTTGTTCTACTCGAGTGGCGAACGATACGGCATCGTATCTCTCCGACTCGGCCCTCCCGACGAGTTCTCATTGGCCACGCTCATCCCTCTCGTCACTCCCGTGGCATCAGCGGCAATCGCCTCCTGCCAGGAAGAAATACTGTTCCGGTGGTTCGCACTGCGCTATTTCGCATGGAGATTTCACAGTCAGGCGATCGGCATCCTGACCACTGCGTTGATCTGGGCGCTCCTACATGCCAACTACGCTGTTCGGCCTCCTTGCACCAGAATTGTTGAGCTGTTCCCCCTCGGGCTCCTTCTCGGATGGATCGCCGTACGGTTCGGCATTCTCACGGCAATAATGACCCACTACGTGGTGGACTTCGCGACAATCGCCCTGCCCATGGCCAGGGCCGGAAGTGTCCTCATGGCCGCCCTCCTCGCGATTCTCTTGGCCCTGCCGCCAATCATATTGATCATACCACGGATACGCAATTTCTTGCCCGCAGAAGTCGATGACCGGGGAAATCCCTCACGGCAAACAGCATCTTCAACTCATACTTTGACTGGACTGACAGCGCACCGAGCTCCTCAACTCCCCCCGACCGTCTCTCCTGCTTCTGCGTCCATCGCCATTGAAACGATCGGGCTGTGCAAGAACTATGATGAATTCCGGGCCCTGAAGAATATTTCATGTGCCCTGCCCTACGGGGAGGTCTCCTGCCTCCTCGGCCCCAATGGAGCGGGCAAGACAACGCTCATGCGCATACTCGTCGGGCATGCCACGATTACCGCCGGCGAGGCGCGCCTGCATCTCGACCTCCGCGATGGGGCGTCGCCGGGCGCTCAGGTGGGCTATGTCCCGGATGATTCCATGGTCTATCCATTGCTGACGGTGGCGGAGCATCTAAGATTCGTTGAAGCCGTTTATGAACTCACACGTCTCTCGCAAACGGACGAGCACCAATTTTTGAAGAGGTTTGGACTGGACGAGCACACCAATGTTCTGGCCAGCAGGTTGTCGAAAGGGCTGAAGAAACGGCTCATATTGGCATGCGCAGTGCGACACGGCGCACAGATCTTCATTCTGGACGAGCCCTTCGACGGCCTTGATCCTGCGGGTCAAAAAATGCTGATGTCGCTCATCTTCCAACTACGAGACGCCGGTAAATGCATCCTCATATCAACGCACCGGCTTGACATCGCAGAGAAAATCAATGACCGGCTCCTCGTGCTCAGCCACGGCGAACTGACCTTCGCCGGGACGAACCGGGAGTTCATCGGGCTCGCGATCGGGACTGCTCCGAGCGACCAGACGCAGTTCGAGCGGGCATTCGTCATCACGAGCACCGAGGACCCAATGATCCGTCGCGGCTCGTGATGAGCCTGTTCAAGGTTGGAGGCCCCTGGTGCCCAAGTTCGTTCTCTTCCTGTCGGTGCGCTGGCGTGGGACGTCGAACAAGATTCGCAGAATGCTCTCCCACTGGTTCGGTTGGCTCCTGCTCGGAGGTGTGCTCGTCGTGGTACTCCGACTGTGCCAGCTCTATGTGGATGTTCCGGATCCGGTCAGCCAACCACTGATCAGCCAGCAGACGACTTTGACGGCATTGGGTTTGTTGATGATGGCCATCCCGGTTGTCTTGGGGTTTCGTTCGGTGAATCATCCTCCAGTCGTTCTTGCGGTCGGCGATCTCGCCATCATCGACTCCGGATCACTGGCTCGCCCTGCCGTCATTGCGGGATTGTTCAGTCGTGCCCTGCCGCCGGCATTGACAGCATTTCTGTCAGTACCAGTCGTGACCAGCGTCTCACCACTGATTCTGCCGGCACCGAGCACACGCGCAGGAGCATGGTTCGTCTTGTGGGAATATGGGGTGTGGACCACGACGGCGACGGTTCTGACCAGCTGCGTGGCCCACTGCATCCAGCACGGTGGAGTTTGGGCCCGAACCGGATGGGGAGCGCTCCCAACAGGACTCGCAGTGGCGATGGCCATCCATGCAGGCACCGACTACAGCGAATGGCTGCGGGCAGTCGGCGAAATCACGAACGAGCTGCTCCACGCCGTCTTCATGGCGACCACCGTGTTCACACCGCTCACGCTGAGCATGGTCGTCGTCATCACGAGGCTGGCCGGCAGGATGATGCCGACATGGGCCGCCTCGCTGTATCAAATAGCCGTTATCCTCGATCTGGCGGGCGAACATGACGCGAGCGGGGCGATGGCATTCGCACAGAAGAAAAGGACCCGAAGTGCCACGTTTCCCGCATTCCTCGCCGGAGCTGCAGCCCACCCTGTCCGGCAGTACATTGAGATGACCCGGCAACGAGCCCTGCGAGGGCTCCTGGTCCAGTACTCGATTGTTTTCAGCGCATGCTGGGCCGCAGCCCATTTCATCCCGGACCTGTGGTGGCTCGTTTTTCTCGGCCTCGGAGGGTTTGCAGCATCGGCATGCGCCCAGGACGGAGTGCTCCGCGAATCACGCTACCCATTCTCCTCTTTTGAAACCACCCGTTTCCTGGTCCTCTGCTGCTGGGCATCTTTGATCCCAGCACTACGCATGTATGGTTTCCTGGCAGTAGCACTCACCGCCGGTGCACTGGAGTTGGACCCTTCGAAGAGGGGTGTCGGTTTCGCTTTGGCAATGGGGTGCGCCCTTGGCTGGCCATTCTTCTCATCCGCGTTCTCCAGTCTCACGGCTGCCATCAGAATGCAAGAGGACCATGGGCCGGGTGAACGTCTCATGACAGGAGCCGTAACCCTCGGCGGACCAATCGCATACGGTATCGGCATGCTGCCCGGACGGTTTCTCCGCCCATCACTCTCCGCCCCAATGCCCTTTGCCGTTCTGCTGGTCGCCTCGTGGGCGGTACTCCACCTGTCCCGTTCGATCATCGCAGCACCGACCCATGTACAGCTCATCCTCTCACCCGGTGACGACGAACCGGGTCCTCTGATCCACGATCATGAATCCGATGACAGACAGGAGCAGCAATGACCATCGACGACAGCGCGAAGGCCGTTCTGAAGGATTCACGGGCCATCGCCCGCAACAGGGCCGCACAGAATGCTGACGTCATCGACGTCCTCATCGCGGCAGTTGAGGCATCTGCGAGAATCAAGCGCGCCCTGGCCACTATGGGGGTGGACTGGCAGGACTTGATCGCCGATGCGGCATCCGACAATTCACCGGGGCGCCGGCGCCTGCTGAGAAGGCCGATCGGTTTCACCCCGGAGGCCAAGGGACTGCTCCTGAGAGCATCCGCACTGGCAGCCGCTGACAGCGTGTCGGCCGTGCACATGGCCCGCGCGGCACTCGGGCAGCATGATGACCTGGTCACCGAACTGCTCGCAGCGCGCGGTATCGACGCGGAACGCCTCATCCAGGCTCTGAGCGACCGGGATCCCTGAGCCGGACAGCCGGCGGGGCCGCGACGATTCATCAGTGCTCGTCATCAGTGCTCGCGTCATCGGTGTCCTCGCGATCTTCGCCCCGGCGGTTCCGATGCGCGGGACCATCGCATAGCCTCGGCACTGGCGGGCGATCCCGCCCGCACCGACCCGAGGACCGTACCGATGAACCGTGCAGCACCGCAGGCGGCCCCGGCCCGTGCCGGGGCCGTGCTCGCCGCGCTCGTCCCGGCAACGCTCCTCGTCTTCCTGATCTGCCAGTCGGCGACCGTTCCCGCGGGATCGGTCAGCGGTCTGGGGCCGCTCCTGGCCCAGACGCTCTGCGCCGCAGTCATCGCCGTCGCCATGGCCGCTCCGCTCGGCACCGGGGCCGCGCTGTTCGTCACCCAGCTCGCGCCGCGCCGGGCGCGGCGCCCGCTGGGGGCGGTCATCGACGTCCTGGCCGCCGTCCCGGCCATCGCATACGCCCTCCTGGCGGGCGGGCTCATCGCCCCGGACGGCCCGGGGCGCGCCGGTCGTGTCCTCCTCGGCGGGCTGGTGCTGGCGGCCGTCGTCACGCCGACGATCGCCTCGCTGAGCCGTGATGTCTTCACGCAGGTGCCGGCCGGCCGGATGGAGGCCTCGCTGTCCCTCGGCGCCACGCGCTGGGAGATGGTCCGTCAGGTCGTCCTGCCCTTCTCGGCGCGCGCCCTGCTCTCGGCGACGGGCCTCGCCCTCTCACGGGCCCTGGCCGAGGCCCTCGTCCTGGTCGCGCTGCTCGACGGCTCCGGCCCCGATCAGTTGCAGCCGCTGGCCGGGGCGGCCTCGCGCTCCGACGCCTGGCACCTCGCCCGGCTCACGGGCGGGAACGGCCTCGGCGGGTTCGTCCTGGCAGCGCTCGTCATCGCGGCCGCCGATCTGGCGCTCGGCCTCGCCGCGCGGGCACTGGTCGCCCGGCTCCCGGAGGCGCGGACGCG
>NZ_CAUTOU010000046.1:0-18352 GCF_963539965.1 uncultured Propionibacterium sp. | reverse complement strand
CCGCCGCGCGGGCCGCCATGCGCCGCGGCTGGGTGATGATGACGCGCTCCCGCCCGCCGCCCAGCGCCTCGCGGGCATTGGCCATGACGGCGGGCACGACGGTCGTCTTGCCCGAGCCGGCCGGGGCGGTGACGATCATCCGCGCCCCGGCCGACTCGGCGGCCAGCGCCAGCGGGCGCGCCTGCTCCCCGACGGGCAGTCCGGCGGCGATGGCGGGGATGTCGAACACGCCTCGAAGTCTGCCACGCCCGATGCCGGCGCTCAGTGGTCGCTGGGTTCGCGGTCCCCCGGGTGGTCCAGGTCGATCGCCGCTAGCTCGCCGACGACGACCAGGGACGGGGGGCGCACCCGACGGGCCTCCATGGCGGCGGCGGCCTCGCCCAGGGTGGTCGTCCACGAGTCCTGGCTCGGCAGGCTGGCGTTCGAGACGATCCCGACGGGCGTGGCCGGGTCCAGGCCGCCGGCCATCAGTTCGGGGGCGATGTCGCGCAGGTGTGCCACGCCCATGAGGATCACCAGCGTCGTCCGGGTACGGGCCAGCTCGCGCCAGGGCACCTCGGAGCGCGGGTCGTTCGGCGAGACGTGCCCCGAGACCACCGTGAAACCCTGCACCAGATGACGGTGGGTCAGGGGGATGCCGGCGAGCGCCGGGCCCGAGGTGGACGAGGTGACGCCCGGTACGACCCGCACCGGCACGCCGGCCTCGGCGCACGCCTGCCACTCCTCGCCTCCACGGCCGAAGACGAAGCAGTCGCCGCCCTTGAGGCGCACGACCCTCCTGCCCTCCCTGGCATGGCTCACCAGCAGCCGGTTGATCTCCTCCTGGGGCACGTACGCGCCCTGGGGGACCTTGCCGACCGGGACGCGCTCGGCGCCGGCCGGGGCCTCGTCGAGGACCTCTGCGGGAGCCAGTCGGTCGTAGAGCACGACGTCGGCCTGCCGGATGGCCTTGAGCCCGGCGACGGTGATGAGATCGGGGTCGCCGGGGCCACCGCCGACGAGGGCGACGGTGCCGGGCTGCAGCGTGATGTTCATCGGTCCTTCCCCGCCGATGCGCCCTCGCCGCGTGTGCCCGCGCCGGTGAGCATGGCGATCGCCTGATCAAGGTTACGGGGTCTGCCCGGCAGCCCCAGGGCCGCCGCCAGGGCGAGCGGCCACGGGGTCTCCAGGTGGGCCCGCTCGACGAGCCCGGCGTCGGCCAGCAGCTCGTCGGCCGGACCCTGGCGCACGTGCGCGTCGCAGACCACCGCGGCCTCGTCGGCCCAGTCCAGGGCCAGCGCCACGTCGTGGGTGGCCATGAGGATCGTCGTACCCGCCGCGGCGAGCCGGTCGAGCGCCTCGCGCATCCGGCGCACGCCCGCCGGGTCGAGGCCGGCCGTCGGCTCGTCCAGGAGCAGCAGGTCGGGGCGCATCGCCACCGCGCCGGCCGTCGCGACGCGCTTGCGCTCGCCGTAGGACAGGTGATGCGTGGCGCGCTCGGCCAGGTGGTCGGCACCGAGCAGCCGCAGTGACTCGGCCACGCGCTCGCGCACCTGCCCGACGGGCAGGCCGAGGTTCATCGGGCCGAACGAGACGTCCTGGGCCACGTCGGCGCTGAACAGCTGAGCGTCGGGGTCCTGCAGCACCATCTGCACGTGGCGGCGGTGCTCGCGCAGGCCCTTGCGCGACCACTCCAGCGGCTCGCCGGAGCGCAGCACCCGGCCCGACTCGGGCCTGAGCGAGCCGGCCAGGACGCTCATCAGCGTCGTCTTGCCCGAGCCGTTGGCGCCGAGCAGCGCCAGGCGGGTCCCCTGCTCGATGCGCAGGCCGATGCCGTCCAGCACCCTCGGCCGGCCGGGGTGACCTGCGACGATGCGGTCTGCCTGGAGAAGCACGGTCATGGTGCGGTGACCCCCAGACTGAGCGCCCAGATCGCCGCCACGACGGCGAGGGCGATGACGACGAAACGGGGCGAGGCGGCCCGCTCGACGGGCAGCGTGGCCAGCGTGGTCTCGAAACCGCGGTGGCTCATGCCCTCGCTGAGGCGGCCGGCTCGATCCCAGGCGAGCACGCCGATGGAGCCGATCGCCGCGGCGGTGTTCTCCCAGCGGCGGCGCATGCCGCGCATGGGGCCGACCGGGTTGTCGCCGAGCCGACAGCGCTGGGCCTCCAGGACGGTGAGCATCGTGTCGAGGATGACGAACAGCAGGCGGTAGGTCAGGTTCGCGATCTCCAGCAGCGGCTCGGGCACGTGGAAGCGGCGCAGCCAGGTGAGCAGGTCGACCATCGGGGTGGTGGTGGCCAGCACCATCACGGCCAGCGTGCCCGACAGGCCGTGCGCGAACAGGCGTACGGCCTGCCTGCACGAGGCGGGGCCGATGCTCAGCGCGCCGAGGCGCCACCAGGCGTCGGCGGGGGACTGGCCCACCGAGAGGAGCACCGAGACGGCGCCCAGGACGAGGAAGACGATCGGGCCGGTCATCGCCTCGGCCAGGACGTGCAGGTGGATGCGCGCCGAGCCGAGGATGAGGGCGATGGCGGCCACGGAGACCAGGACGGCGCCCGGCCAGGTGGGGGCCATCAGCGCGGTGAGCACCAGCCCCAGCGAGCACAGCACCTTCTCGCCGACGCGGCGGCGCCGCCAAGGCGAGTCCCAGGCGGCGTCGTCGAGCGCATTGATGTGGTGCGAGTGATCACTCATCGGCAGCTGCCGGCCGGTCGAGCGCGTGGTCCGCCGCGTCCTCGGCGGCGGCCACCTTGGCGGCATCGGACGAGCCGTCCTCGGCGGCGGCCTGCTTCGCGGCGGCCCGCCTGCCGCTCATGCGGCCCAGGCAGAAGAAGATGATGCCCGAGCCGATGGCCGCCTGGATGGCGAACAGGCCGGACTCGACCTCGCCGGCCGGTTCGAACAGCGGCTTGAACCAGGGCTCGGCGCCGGCCTGCTCGGCCGCCTCGGTGGCCGCGTCGTCCGTGCCGCCGAAGGCCTCGTCCGAACCGGAGGCCATCCTGTTGCCGATGATGAGCGAGACGAGGAAGATCAGGACGACCGCGCCGAGCAGCGCCCAGTTCACCCACCTCTTCCTCGAGTCGGTCGGGGTGCTGGTCCTGGCCGGGGTCGTCTCAGACATTGGCGTCCTCCTTCTCGGCGGCGCCGGACGTCCCCGCGGGGGCCCCTGTGCCGGAACCGCCGGCGACGTCCAGGCCGAGACCGGCCAGCTGCGGGGCCGCGACCCTCGCGAGGAAGCGGAACAGCAGGATGCCGAGGAAGCCCTCCATGATGGACAGCGGGACCTGCGAGATCGCGAAGATGCCCAGGAACTTCCCTGCCGCGCCGAACACGCCGCTGGAGGCGTCCGGGAAGGCGAAGGCGAGCTGGAAGCTGGTCACGCAGTAGGTGGCCAGGTCGCTGAGCGCCATGCACAGGAAGATCGCCAGGGCGTTCGGGCCGTGCAGTCTCCTGGTGAGCCGGTAGGCCCAGTAGCCGATCCACGGGCCGGCGATGGCCATCGAGAAGGTGTTGGCGCCGAGCGTGGTGATGCCGCCGTGGGCGAGCAGCAGCGCCTGGAAGATCAGAACGATGACCCCCATGAACGCCATGACCGGCGGCTTGAACAGGATCGCCCCCACCCCGGTGCCGGTGGGGTGCGAGCTGGAGCCGGTGACGCTCGGCAGTTTGATCGAGCTGAGCAGGAAGGTGCAGGCCCCGGCAGTGGCCAGCAGGAGCTTGTTCTCGGGGTGCTCCCTGACCTCCTTGACGACCCGGTGGGCGCCGTGGACGACGAACGGGGCCGCCGCCGCGTACCAGATGGCGCATTGGACGGGTGGGAGAACGCCTTCAGCGATGTGCATGAAGTCATTCCTTTCTCGGGATCGTGCGTCCCGTCGTTGAAAGGGCCTGCCGAAGCGCAGTTCCTGACTCCCACCCCCGAGGGGTGTGCACAGTGGCGCGACCGTGCCGGCTCTGCCCGGCTTCCTGTCGCTCCGGCGGCTGTTGCGTTGTGCGGTTCCGAGTATCGCACGCCGGCCCGTCGCGGTGCGACGGGGGTCGGGCGGTGAACCGGGCGGGCCCGTCCGCACCCCCTGGAGTGCCCGGCCGGTGCGGACACGGCACGGGTCCTGCGCGTCCGGCCCACGGGGGCACGGGCCGGGCACGGCGCGGCGGTCAGCCGAGCGTGTAGAGCTCCAGCGCGATGTTGTCCGGGTCGCGGAAGGCGATGAGCGAACCCGTCGCGCCCTTGACGACGCCGCTGTGCTCCACCCCGGCCTCGTCGAGTCGGGCCGCCCAGGCCCTCAGCCCGTCCGGGTCGGGCACTGCGAGGCTCAGATGATCGAGCCCGGCGCGGTGCTCGTCGAAGAGCCCGCCCACTGCCGCGGCGCCATGACTGACCAGGCTGAGCGCCACGGGGCCCAGGCGAACCATCGCCTTGCTCATGGGCCCGATGGTGAAGCGCGTCACTTCGGTGAAGCCCAGCACCCGCGTGTACCAGGACAGGCTGTGCCCGAGGTCGCTCACGGTGATCCCGACGTGGTGGATGCCGGTGATCCGGGGGTCTTCGCTCATGGGTCCAGTGAACCATCCGGCGCCAACGGCTCGGCGCCCGCCGGACCCCCGGCGCGCGCCGACCGTGACGCGCAGCGGCCCGTTGGTGGACACTGGCGGGTGTGGTCACCCAACCGAGGAGGTCCTGACATGCCAGTACGACCCGCACCGCGCCGTTCGCCAGTCCGAGATCTGGGCGCCGGCGAGCTCAACCCCCTGTTCACCCGTCCCGGCGAGTCCACCGAGCTGCCCCGGTACGCCCTCCCCGAGGGGCAGAGCCTGCCCGAGACCGCCTACCAGGTCGTGCACGATGAGGCGATGCTCGACGGCAACGCCAGGCTCAACCTCGCCACCTTCGTCGGCACGTGGATGGACGAGCACGCGAACCGCCTCTACCTGGAGGCCGCCGACAAGAACATGATCGACAAGGACGAGTACCCCCGCACCGCCGAGATCGAGAGCCGCTGCTGGCGGATGCTCGCCGGCCTGTGGCACGCCCCGGACCCGGCGCGGGCGATCGGCACCTCGACGATCGGCTCCTCGGAGGCCTGCATGCTGGCCGGCCTGGCCCTCAAGCGCCGCTGGCAGCACGCCCGTCGGGCCTCCGGGAAGCCCGCCGACAGACCCAATCTCGTGATGTCGAGCGCCGTGCAGGTGTGCTGGGAGAAGTTCTGCAACTACTGGGAGGTCGAGCCGCGCCTCGTGCCGATCAGCGAGGACCACAAGGTGCTTGACGGGTACGGGCTGGAGGACTGCGTCGACGAGAACACCATCGGCGTCGTGGCGATCATGGGCGTCACCTACACCGGCATGTACGAGCCGGTGGGACGGATCGCCGCGGCGCTCGACCGCATTCAGGAGCGCACCGGTCTCGACGTCCCCATCCACGTGGACGGCGCCTCGGGGGCCATGGTCGCGCCCTTCATCCACCCCGATCTGGAGTGGGACTTCCGCACGGGCCGGGTGGCGTCCATCAACACCTCCGGGCACAAGTACGGGCTGGTCTACCCCGGGCTCGGCTGGGTGGTCTGGCGCGACGAGGAACTGCTGCCCGAGGACTTGGTCTTCACGGTGAGCTATCTGGGCGGGGACATGCCCACCTTCGCGCTCAACTTCTCCCGCCCCGGCGCGCAGGTGCTCCTGCAGTACTACCTCTTCCTGAGGCTCGGCTTCGACGGCTACCGCCGCGTGCAGGAGGCCTCGCACGACGTCGCCCTGCACCTGTCCGGCAGGATCGCCGAGATGCCGGCCTTCGAGCTGTGGAACGACGGCTCCGACATCCCGGTGTTCGCCTGGCGGCTGCGCCCCGGCCGCACGGACAGATGGGACCTCTACGACCTGTCCGATCGGCTGCGCATGAGGGGCTGGCTGGTGCCGGCCTACCCCATGCCCGCCGACCTGACCGGCCTGACGGTGCAGCGCGTCGTCGTGCGCAACGGCTTCAGCCGCGATCTGGCCGAGGCCTTCCTCGACGATCTGCGCGCCGAGGTCGCCTACCTCGACCGGCTCGACGGCCCGCTGCCCCACGAAGCGGGCCGGCCCACGGCCTTCCACCACTGAGGGGCGCGGTACCGGCGGCGGGCTCCGGCCGGGGGCGTCGGCCAGGTTTTGCGCCCTGCGCTGAAATGCCGGGTCAGCGCCCTACCGACCTCCTCCGGTACTTGGCACAATGCTCGCGGAACGGGTTCATGCGAAGCCGATATGGAAGGGGAGGCCCCATGGCCGACGATCGTCCACTCCTGTTCGAGCCGCTCACGCTGCGCGGCCTGACCGCGCGCAACCGCGCCTGGGTGCCGCCGATGTGCCAGTACTCGGTGGAGACCCGCGACGGCGTGCCGAACACCTACCATCTCGTCCACTACGGCTCGCTGGCGATCGGCGGTTTCGGCCTGATCATCGCCGAGGCCAGCGGCGTGCAGGCCGCCGGGCGCATCTCGCCCTTCGACCTCGGCCTGTGGGACGACGCCCAGGTGCCCGCCTGGACCCGCATCGCGGGCTTCGTCCACGCCCATGGCGCCGCTTTCGGGGTTCAGCTCGGTCATGCGGGCTTCAAGGCCAGCACGAGTCAGTGGTGGCCCGGCGTGGCTGAGGGCGTCGTGCCGGCCTCGCAGGGCGGCTGGGAGCCCGTCGGGCCCCATGACGGCGAGCTGACGGCCCTGGACGGTTCGACGGTGCGCGTCAATGGTCTGGACGAGGACGGCATCGCCCGGGTGATCTCCGATTTCGCCGATGCGGCCCGGCGCGCCGATGCGGCCGGTCTGGACGCCGTCGAGATCCACGGCGCCCACGGCTATCTGCTGCACGAGTTCTACTCCCCGCTGACGAACCGCCGCACCGACCGTTGGGGCGGCGACTTCGAGGGGCGCACCCGCCTGGTCCGCGAGGTGGCCAGGGCCGTCCGTGCGGTCTTCCCCGTCGACAAGCCGGTCCTCGTGCGCCTGACCTGCAGCGACTGGAACGCCGCGGGCTTCACGCCCGAGGACTCGGTGAGGCTCGCCGCGGCCCTCAAGGAGATCGGCGTGGACGCGATCGACGCCTCCTCCGGCGGCCTGCCCGGCGCCGACATCCGGATCGCGCCCGGCTACCAGGTGCCCCTCGCCGAGAGGATCCGCCGCGAGGCCGGTGTCCCGACCGTCGCCGTCGGCCTCATCGACGACCCGGCCCAGGCCGAGCGGATCCTCGCCGAGGGCAGCGCCGACGCCGTCGACCTCGGCCGGGCGGCCCTGCGCGACACCAACTGGCCGCTGCGCGCCGCCCACGAGCTGGGCCTGCCGAACGCGGTCGCCCCGTGGGCCCCGCAGCACGCCCGGGGCGCCTGGCGCCGCTGACACGCCGTCCCGGCCTCCGGCAGCGTTCGTCCTGCGGTTCTCGTGCGTCTTTTCACGAGAACCGGAGGACGAGCGCGCGGAGAGTCGCCGGCAATGCCGACAACGCAGGGCGATGGACTCGCTGGGAGCCGGAGAGGTCGGGGGACTTGCAGGCGCCGGAGCTGTGCACAGGGTGCTGTCCGTCTGATCGACGAGGGCCCGTCCGGGACACAGTACGTGCATGCGACGCCGAGCCATCCCATCTGCCCGCCTCATGTCCCTCGCCCGCGCACAGGGCGGGTGCCTCACCCGCGGGCAGTGCCTTGCGGCCGGGCTCAGCCCCGAGGAGACGCGCGGCCTCGCACGTGGCTGGGTGACTCTTGCCCGCGGTGTCTACTGCATCAAGGAGCCCACCTGGCAGTCCCGGGCCTGGGCGGGGGTGCTGTGCTGCCATGGCGATGCCGTGATCGGCGGGGCCGCTGCTCTCCATCTGGACGGGGCGCTCAGCGACGAGCCCGACTCGATCCTCGTCTGGCGTGCCCATACGGCCAGGCGGGCAAGCTGTCCGGGCGTCGTCTTCCGCGAGGGCTCGCGTCCCGCTCACGGGCACTTGGCACGCACCTGCCCGGAGGACAGCATTCTTGATTTCGCTCGGGACGCCTCGCAGGGGGAGGTCATTGATGTCCTGGGGCAGGTCATGCGCTCCCGGGTGACGACTCAAGAGCGCCTTCTCGAGGCCATGGACGGCCGGGCTCGAGTGAGTCATCGG
This sequence comes from uncultured Propionibacterium sp., assembly GCF_963539965.1. Taxonomy (NCBI): domain Bacteria; kingdom Bacillati; phylum Actinomycetota; class Actinomycetes; order Propionibacteriales; family Propionibacteriaceae; genus Propionibacterium; species uncultured Propionibacterium sp. The sequence continues at coordinate 10,257 of NZ_CAUTOU010000046.1, read as the reverse complement.
AAGCTGATCACGGAGCTGTGCACTGATCTGGTGGGGGTCGACAGCCCATTGGAACTTCGTTTCGCGAAGAACGTGGTGAAAGCCCACCGTCTCGTGCGCCCACTGCGGCAGGTGTCGGTTGCGTCCGTTCGATTCGACTGCTATTGGCCGTGGTACGAGCTCGTGGTCGAGCTGGACGGCGAGCGTTATCACAGGGGCCGTCGGTTCCGTGACATGGAGCGCGACAATGCCAGCGCCGCTCAGCTTGGCGTTGAGACGCTTCGTTACGGTTGGGCCGATGTGGTCGAGCGACCCTGTGACGTCGCAGGGCAGATCGCTTCGGTGCTTCGCCGCAAGGGCTGGGTTGGCGAGGCAACTCGTTGCCCTCGCTGTCGCACTTCCCGCCAGCGTTCCCTGCGGTTCTCGTGAGTCGTTCTTTGCGGTTCTCGTGAGTCATGCCACAGAACCGCATGACGAAACGACGATGATCCCTCTCCGAGGGCCTGATCCTGCGGTTTCCGCTCGTCATTTCACGAGAACCGCAGGGTGAGGGAAAACGCAGGGCGGGTGATCCTGCTGACAAGAACCGCAGGATGAGTGGGAGGGCCGCAGGATGAGTGGGAGGATCAGAGGATCAGGAGACCGGCAGGGCGAATCTGCGCAGCGCGGGCGAGGCGGTGAGACGGCGTGCGCCCATCCCGGCGTCCTGGAAGCAGCGGTCGGGGTCGACGACGACCGCCCCATCGAACTCCCGGACGCAAGCGGGGTAGGCCTCGGGGGCCGGGGGCGCGCTCGGGCCGACCAGGTGCACCCGCGCGCCGGCGCAGAGCGCGAGCAGCCTGGGCAGGGTCTTGTTCGTCAGCGCGGAGCCCGTGATCGCGACGAGCTCGCGGCCGGGCAGCTCGTACTCGCAGGCCGGATCGGGCAGGTCGTCCCCGCGAGGCCGGCGCTCCAGGACGACGGTCCGTCCGGTCAGCCGCTCGGTGAAGGGGAAGTGCCCGACGACCGCGCTCGGCCGGGCGGCCAGTGCCGGCACCAGTCGCGTGGCGCAGTCGGCCTGCTCGTCCCAGACCAGGCCGGGCAGGCCCGCCAGCTGCGCGGGCTGGGCGTACCAGGCGTTGAGGGCCGCTACGCCCAGGCTCGCCAGCCGCAGGTCCCAGCTCGTCGCGAGCGCGGCCACATCCTGCAGTCCGGCTCCGACGATCGCCGGCTCGGGCAGCTGCGGGCCGCCATGGCAGGTCATGGCGACGCCCATCGTCCCGGCGTCGGTGCCGACCACCGCCCAGCGGTTCACCAGAGCCCTTGTCACCGTGACGTCCGAGGGCACTTCGCCGATGAGCCGGTCGTACAGACGCCAGGGATCCGTCATGACATGCCTTCCGCCCGGGTCGCGGCCGGTACCGCGACGCATCCGCGCTCGATATCGTGGCATGCGGTCGCGGTGCCCGAGCAAGGCGGTGCCCGAATGAGACGGCGCCCGGACGAGACGGCGCCGGAGCAGGAGGTCATGGTGAGCATTCCCGTCCCCGACGAGGCCCTGATCGCCGTGCTGGCCCGCTTCGGCCCGGCCATCATGGTGACGCCGCGGGCCGGCGGCTGGTCGCGCGTGCTCACCGTCGACGCCCGCGCCGAGAGCACGGACGGCGGCGTCGAGCTCGTCGTCGAGGCCCCGCACCCGGCCGGCCTGCGCCGCATCGCCGAGAGCCCTCTCGTCACCCTCGTCTGGCCGGCGCCGGTGCACCACGGGCACAGTCTCGTCGTCGACGGCTGGGGCCGTGTCGAAGGCCGGGACATCCGCGTCCGCATCGACCACGCCGTGCTGCACCGCCCCGGCGCCCACTCCGACGGGCCCGACTGGCTCTGGTGAGCCCCGCGGATCCCGCCGGGGCCCCGCGGATCCCGCCGGGGCCGGGCGGTTCTGCCGCCCTCCGGAATAACACCGTCGTCACGACGGTTGAGCCAATTGGACTCAATGCACCGGGTTGAGTGCGCTACACTCAATGATGTGCCGCCCAAGGGCGTGCATCGCGAGAGCGGACAAGGCTTGCGGGCCGGGTGCGAACAGCACCCTGCGCAGCCGGCCCGGACAATTCAACATACATCGGGGTCCACGTCCTGAGGGGCGGGGCCTCGTCGGAGGAGGGCGGCGCAGGCCGTCCCACTAGTGGAGGAACAACAATGGCTCGTGCAGTAGGTATCGACCTCGGCACCACCAACTCGGTCATCGCCGTTCTCGAGGGCGGCGAGCCCACCGTCATCCAGAACGCCGAGGGCGCTCGCACCACCCCGTCGGTCGTCGCCTTCGCCAAGAACGGCGAGGTCCTGGTCGGTGACGTCGCGAAGCGTCAGGCCGTCACCAATCCCGAGCGCACCATCCGCTCGGTCAAGCGGCACATGGGCACCAGCTGGACCACCGAGGTCGACGGCAAGACCTACCGTCCCCAGCAGGTCAGCGCCTACGTGCTGCAGAAGCTGAAGCGCGATGCCGAGGCCTACCTGGGCGAGGACGTCACCAATGCCGTCATCACCGTCCCCGCCTACTTCGGCGACGCCGAGCGCCAGGCCACCAAGGAGGCCGGCGAGATCGCGGGTCTCACCGTCGACCGCATCATCAACGAGCCCACCGCCGCTGCCCTGGCCTACGGTCTCGACAAGGCCGACCAGGAGCAGACGGTCCTCGTCTTCGACCTCGGCGGCGGCACCTTCGACGTCTCGCTGCTGGACATCTCCGACGGCGTCTTCGAGGTGAGGGCCACCAAGGGCGACGCCCGTCTGGGCGGCGACGACTGGGACCAGCGCATCGTCGACTGGCTCGTCGAGCAGTTCAAGAACAAGAACGGCGTCGACCTGGCCAACGACAAGATGGCCAAGCAGCGCCTCCAGGAGGCTGCCGAGAAGGCCAAGATCGAGCTGTCGCAGGCCACCAGCACCAACATCAACATCCCGTACATCACGGCCAACCAGGCCGGCCCGCTGCACTTGGAGGAGACGCTCACCCGCGCCGAGTTCCAGCGCCTGACGCAGGACCTCCTGGACCGCTGCCGCGAGCCCTTCCGCTCCGTGCTCAAGGACGGCGGCACCGGCGTCAACGGCATCGACCAGATCATCCTGGTCGGCGGCTCCACCCGTATGCCCGCCGTGCGCGACCTGGTCAAGGAGCTCGCCGGCGGCAAGGACCCGAACCAGTCGGTGAACCCCGACGAGGTCGTGGCCATGGGCGCCAGCCTGCAGGCCGGCGTGCTGAAGGGCGAGGTCAAGGACGTGCTGCTGCTCGACGTCACGCCGCTGAGCCTCGGCATCGAGACCCGAGGCGGCGTCATGACGCGCATGATCGAGCGCAACACCACGATCCCGACCAAGCGCTCGGAGATCTTCACCACCGCCGAGGACAACCAGCCGTCGGTGATGATCCAGGTCTACCAGGGCGAGCGCGAGTTCGCCCGCGACAACAAGTCGCTCGGCAACTTCGAGCTGACGGGATTGCTGCCCGCGCCGCGCTCGGTCCCACAGATCGAGGTCACCTTCGACATCGACGCCAACGGCATCGTTCACGTCCATGCCAAGGATCTGGCCACCGGCAAGGAACAGTCGATGACCGTCACCGGTGGTTCCGCGCTGGCCAAGGAGGACATCGACCGCATGGTGCGCGAGGCCGAGAGCCACGCCGAGGAGGACCGCAAGCGCCGCGAGAGTGTCGACATGCGAAACGAGGGCGATGCCCTGGTGTTCCGTACCGAGAAGCTGTTGAACGAGAACGCCGACAGCATCGGCGAGGAGATCAAGGCCCCGGTCGTCGAGGCCGTCGACAAGCTGAAGGAGGCCCTCAAGGGCGACGACAATGACGCGGTCAAGGCCGCCGTTGACGACCTCAACACCAAGGCCGCCGCGATGGGACAGGCCATGTACGCCGCGGCCCAGGCCAAGGCGGAGGCCTCCGAGGGGGAGGCCTCCAAGGCCGAGGGCGACGCCCAGGATGACGTCGTCGACGCCGAGATCGTGGACGACGAGGAACCCAAGTGAGTGAGCAGCCCACCCCCGATGAGGTAGTGGCGCAGGCCGAGGCGGTTGCCGAGTCAACCGCCTCGGCTCTCGCCGAGGGTGAGACGGCCGGGGCCCCTGAGGCCCGCAGAGGCAGGGAGGACGACGAGACACCCGGGCAGGAGCCCGACTGGAAGACCGTCGCGGCGGAGCGAACCGCCGACCTGCAACGTCTCCAGGCCGAGTACGTCAACTACAAGAAACGTGTGGACCGCGACCGGGCGCTGGCCCGGCAGCTGGGGGTCGAGGCAGTCGTGGCCGATCTGATGCCGGTGCTCGACGCGATCCAGCTGGCCAAGTCCCACGGAGACCTGGACGGCGGTTTCAAGATGGTTGCCGACGAGCTCGAGAAGGTGGCGGCCAAGCACGGCCTGGTCGTCTTCGGAACTGTCGGCGATCCCTTCGACCCGACCCACCACGAGGCCCTGATGGAGGTACCTCTCGAGGAGAAGGTCACCGTGACCACGCTCTCGCAGGTCATCCAGCCGGGCTACCAGCTGAGGGACCGCGTGATCCGGCCGGCGCGTGTCGCCGTCGCCAATCCGAGGCAGGACTGAGCCGCGGACGGGACCTGGCGGCAGTGCGTCGGTCCCACCGCAGATGAGAGGCGATGAGTGAGCACCAAGGACTGGATAGAGAAGGACTATTACAAGGTTCTCGGCGTGGACAAGAAGGCGAGCGCCGAGGAGATCAGGAAGGCTTTCCGGAAGATCGCCCGGGACAACCATCCCGACGCCAATCCCGGGGACAAGGTTGCCGAGGCCCGTTTCAAGGAGGCGTCCGAGGCCAACACGATTCTCTCCAACCCGGAGAAGCGAGGAGTACGACGAGGCGCGCAGCCTGTTCGGCGGCGCCGGGGTACGTTTCGGGCGCAGCGGGTCGGGGGATGGAAACACCGGGTTCGAGGACCTGTTCCGCAACGCGGGGGGGGCCCAGGGTGGTTTCGGCGACCTGTTCGGCAACCTTTTCGGTGGCGGATCGGGTGGTTCGAGGCGTGGTTCCCAGCGGGGCCCGCGCCGCGGCGCTGACATCGAGGGAGAGGTGAAACTGGCCTTCGAGCAGGCGGTCGAGGGCACCACCGTCGCGATGCGCACCATGTCCGACGAGGCGTGCAGCGCCTGCCGGGGGACGGGGGCCAAACCCGGCACGCTGCCGACCGTGTGCCCCGCGTGCGAGGGGTCCGGGATGCGCAGTTCCACATCGGGTGGCGTGTTCTCGATGAGTGAACCCTGCACGGAGTGCCGTGGCCGGGGGTTGCTGGTCGAGGAGCCCTGCCCGGCGTGTGACGGCTCGGGCCGTGGGAAATCCACGAACACCGTCAACGTCCGGATCCCCGCCGGAGTCACCGACGGGCAGAGGATCCGTATCAAGGGCAAGGGGGTGGCCGGTCAGAACGGCGGTGCGGCGGGTGATCTCTACGTCACCGTGCATGTCGCCCCGCACAGGTTGTTCGGGCAGCAGGGCAACAACCTGACCATCGAGGTGCCCGTCACCTTCGCGGAGGCGTCGCTGGGGGCCGACATCCAGATCCCGACGCTGCAGGGCACCAGGGTGAAGCTGCGCGTGCCGCCGAACACCCCGAACGGCCGTACCCTCAGGGTCCGTGGCAAGGGGGTGCGCCGCAAGGACGGCACCATGGGCGACCTGCTCGTCACCATCCAGGTGAAGGTGCCGGAGCACCTCAGTGATGCCGCCCGCAGTGCGCTGCAGGAGTATGTCGAGAAGGCGGGTCAGGAAGACCCGCGGGCTGCGTTGTTCGGGACCTGACATGGGCAAGAACCTGCCTCAGGCCTTCGACCCCGCGGCCCCGGTGTTCCCGGTATCGGTGGCCGCGCAGTTGGCGGACATGCACCCACAGACCCTGCGCGGCTACGACCGGCTCGGACTGGTCGTTCCACAGCGGTCACGGGGAAGGGGACGCCGCTACTCGCTGAAGGACGTCGTGAAACTCCGTCACATCCAACACCTGAGCCAGAACGAGGGAATCAACCTGGAGGGGATCCGGCGCATCCTGGTCCTCGAGGAGCAGATCGAGTCGCTGACCGCGCAGGCGGAACGGCTGTCGGAGCTCCTGCGCCGTCTCGGTGAGACCCAGGAGGCGGCCCGCATCTTCACGGCCGACCCGTCGGGTGCGGTCCACCACGGACGTTTCCAGGCACGCACCCGCCTAGCCCTGCCCTACCGCTGAACAACAGCCGACGGAAGGCCTGACCCAGCCCGGGGTCAGGCCTTCCGCACCTCCGAAGCCGGTTGAGCCGGGTCGCGAGGAACGAGCGGCCCGTGTCGGAACCGCCGCCGGCAGTCGAACAGCCGCCCCAGTCACGGCACCGTGCGATGTGGGTGTCTCAGCGGCGGAGCCACACGGCCGCGTCGGTGGGAAGTTCTCCCGACAGTTCGGTGCTGGCCAGCAGCACCTCAGCCGCCGGTAGCGGCACCGGGTCGCCTGCCACGTTCACCAGCACCCGTACCTCTCCATTGTCGAAGGCGACGACGTGCTCGTCCGCGTCCACCCAGGTGAGCTCGCCCGCCCCCAGCCCGAACTCGCGACGCAGCCGCAGGGCGTCGTGGTACATGCTCCAGGTCGAACCCGGTACCCCGATCTGCCGGTCGGCCGCCAGCGATGCGTAGGACTCCGGCTGCGGCAGCCACGTCCTGCCGGTCGGGGAGAAACCCGCGCCGGGCGCGTCGCCGACCCACGGCAACGGGATACGGCAGCCGTCGCGTCCCACCTGGTGGCGTCCGGAACGGAACCAGATCGGGTCCTGACGTAGGTCGTCGGGAACGGTGGTGTGTTCCGGCAGCCCCAGTTCCTCGCCCTGGTACAGGTACGCCGACCCGGGCAGCGCCAGCATCATCAGCGTCGCCGCCCGGGCGCGCCTGAGCCCGAGTGCGACCTCTGGCTGCGGGTCTGCCGCGGCGATGCCCTCGGTGTCGGTGGTGTCCTCCCGGGCCAGGCGGGTGGCATGCCTGACCACATCGTGGTTGCTGAGCACCCAGGTGGTCGGGGCCCCGACGGCAGTGTTCGCGGCCATCGTCTCCGTGATCACCCGGCGGTAGCTGGCAGCGTCCCACGCGGAGGACAGGAAGTCGAAGTTGAACGCCTGGTGCATCTCGTCCGCGCGGACGTAGCGGGCCAGGCGTTCCGGGTCCGGAACCCACGCCTCGGCCACCAGCACCCGGTCGCCGTCGTACTCCTCCAGAACCCTGCGCCAGCGACGGTACACCTCGTGCACGCCGTCCTGGTCCCACATCGGACCCAGATTGAAGTTGCTCTGCCTGGCGTGCTCATCGGTGTCGGGCAGGCCCTCGGCCTTCACGAGGGAGTGCGCCACGTCCACACGGAAACCGTCGACGCCGAGGTCGAGCCAGTGACGCAGGACGTCGTCGAAGCCGTCCCTGACCAGGTCCGAGTCCCAGTCGAGGTCGGGTTGGTGGACGTCGAACAGATGGAGGTACCACTGCTCCGGGGTGCCGTCGGGGCGTGACAGCCGCGACCAGCCCTCCCCTCCGAACAACGACCGCCAGTTGTTCGGAGGCAGCTCGCCATCCGTGCCCCTGCCGTCACGGAACAGGTAGCGCTCCCGTTCCGGGGCTCCGGGTTCGGCCGCGACCGCGGCCCGGAACCATTCGTGGGCGTCCGAGGTGTGGTTCGGCACCAGGTCGATGAACACCCTCAACCCCAGCGCGTGGGCCTCCTCGATCAGACGATGGGCGTCGGGCGTGGTGCCGAACAGTGGATCGACCTGCAGGTAGTCGGCGACGTCGTAGCCGGCGTCGGCCATGGGGGAGCGGTAGAACGGACTCAGCCACACCGCGTCCACGCCCAGTTCCCTGAGGTAGGGCAGTTTCGAGATCGCACCCGGCAGGTCGCCGTATCCGTCGCCGTCGCTGTCGGCGAAGGATCGGGGATAGATCTGGTAGATGACGGCGGAACGCCACCATTCGTGGTTGTCTGTCATGCCTTCGGTCCTGTCGATTGACGAATGATCAGGTCGGGTCGGAACGTCAGTTCGGTGCCGTCCGGGGAGTTGCCGTCCATCGCCCGCGCCAGGCCTGAGACGGCGGCCTCGCACATGGCGTGGACGGGTTGGCGCACGGTGGTCAGCGCCGGGTCCGTGAACGCCATCAGCGGGGAGTCGTCGAAGCCGATCACGGACAGGTCACCGGGAACCCGGAGGTCGCGGGAATGGGCCTCACGGATCACTCCGAGCGCCATCAGATCGGAGCCGCAGACGATGGCCGTGTGTCCCGCGTCTAACAGCTTGGCGGCCGCCACCCGGCCGCCCTCCGCGGTGAAGATGGTGCGCTCGATGCTCTCCTTCCCGAAACCGAGCTCCAGGAAGGCCGACGACTTGCGCTGGGTGGGCAGGAAACGTGCCGGACCGACGGCGAGTCCGATGCGTTCGTGCCCCAGCGACCTCAGGTGTGCGACCGAGGCCGAAACGGCCTCGGCGTCGGAGCAGTTCACGAACGCCGAGGTGAGTTTCGTGGTGTGACCGTTGATGAAGATCGTCGGCACCCCGGCCTCGGCCAGTCGCTGGTAGGGGATGAGGTCGGCCTCGGTGTCGGCGGCAGCGCCCGATATGGAGACCACTCCGTCGATCCCCAGCTCCAGGAGCGTGGCGATGCAGGTGGCCTCGTTCGCCCCCAGGGGGCCGGCTGCTGTGATCACCGTGTGATGGGTGGGCCGGAACATGGCGTCCAGGCGTTCCGCGAAAGCGGGGAAGGACGGGTTGAACAGTTCCGGGACGATCACCCCGACCACTCCGGTGCGTTGCTGCAATTTTTCGCGGTTGTAGCCGAGATCGGCCATGGCCTGCAGTACCGCTCGGCGCGTGTCCTCCCGAATCCCGGGCTTGCCGTTGAGGACCCGGGAGACCGTCGAGACGGATACGCCGGCGTTGGCAGCCAGGTCCGACATACGCGGTCGCGTGCTCATCAGCACCTCCGTTGGTCAGCCTGTGTGCGGAACGTTATCAAATCGTGGCCGGGAATTTGTGAAAAGTTGCTGCAAAGATGCGTTTTCTTTGTTAACGTGTTCCGCAGCAGAACCAAAGGGCCGGCACCGATGCCGCCCTGGAACAGGAGAACCACATGCGTACGCGCCTGCTCGCCTTGGCGGCCACCGGTCTGGCATTCGCCCTGACCGCCTGCGGCTCCGCGAACAACGGTACCTCGGCCGACCCATCGGGGGGGGGCGCAAACGCCTCCCAGGCCTCCGGAACCCTCACCCTGTGGACCGATGAGACCCGTATCGAGGGATTCAACGCCATCGGTGAATCCTTCCAGAAGTCCACCGGAATCAAGCTGGATGTGGTGCAGAAACCGACCGACGACGTCCGGACGGACTTCATCGCCCAGGCACCCTCCGGGGCCGGCCCCGATCTGATCGTCGGCGCGAATGACTGGGTCGGCAGCCTGGTCAAGAACGGCGTCGTCGCGCCCGTCGAGCTCGGCGACAAGGCAGACGGTTTCTCCGATGCCGCCAAGAAGGCCTTCACCAGCGACGGGACCCTCTACGGCGTTCCCTACGCGGTGGAGAACATCGCCCTGGTGCGCAACAACAATCTCGCCAAGGAAACCCCCGCCACCTTCGACGAGCTCATCGCCCAGGGCAAGCAGCTCACCCCGGAGCATCCCGTGCTGATCCAGCAGGGCGACAAGGGCGACGCCTACCACCTGTACCCGGTGCAGAGCTCCTTCGGGGCCCCGCTGTTCAAGCCCGACACCACCGAGATCGGCATGAAGGGCGAGGCCGGCGAGAAGTTCGCCACCTACATCAAGAAACTCACCGACGAGGGCGTGCTGTCCGAGTCGATCGGCGGGGACCAGGCCAAGCAGGCCTTCCTCGACGGGAAGTCGCCCTACATCATCACCGGCCCCTGGTGGACGGGTGAATTCACCAAGGCCGGGCTCGACATCTCGGTGCTCCCCGTGCCATCCGCGGGCGGCCAGCCGTCCGCCCCGTTCGTCGGGGTGCAGGGCGTCTACATGTCGTCGCATTCCAAGAACGCGCTGCTGGCCAACCAGTTCCTCGACTACATGGCCGGTGACGAGGCGCAGAAGATCCTGCAGGAGAAGGGCGGGCGCCTGCCCGCACTGAAGTCCGCGGCGGCCGACGTCACCGACCCGATCCTCAAGGGTTTCGAGACCGCCGGTGAGAGCAGCCAGTCCCTGCCCGCCATCACCAGCATGGACGCGATCTGGAACCACTGGGGTTCCGCCGAGCTCAGCATTCTC
>NZ_CAUTOU010000045.1:0-18359 GCF_963539965.1 uncultured Propionibacterium sp. | reverse complement strand
CCCCGCCGCGGCGGGGCGTGGGATGACGGCGGCCGATGGCCCGACCGGGAGTGAACACCGGCAACCTTGAGCGCCCTCACATGTCCACCGCCTACGATGGGCGGGTGAACCGAGACGCATCCTCGCAGACACGGCGCGCCCGGTCGTCCTGGTCGGCCGTGCTGGTTGCGCTGCTCGTCCTCGTCTCAGGCGTGCTCGGCCCGGGCACCGCCCCGGCGGTGGCCGATGACACGAGTGCCGCCGTAGCGATCACCGGCATCGACCCGATGGCAGTCGCGTCCTCGGCCGATCTGACGCTCACCGGTACTGTGACGAACACCGGGTCGTCGCAGATCACCGATGCCACGCTGCGCCTGTGGAGCGTCCGCGGGCCCATCACCAACGGCGATGCCCTCTACAACGCGCTGTCCAGCAACCAGAACCCGTCGAGCACCCCGACCGTGCACGGCGACGGCGCCTCCTCCCGGATCACCGAGCTGGCCGCCGGGGCATCCGCCCCGTACTCGCTGAAGGCCTCGTTCACCAGCCCCGAGGCGCTCGGCATGACGAGCACCTCCAGCGCCTATCTCGTCGGCGCGATGCTGCTCGACTCCGGGGGGAACCTCATCGCCTCCGCGAGCACCGTCATCGCCTACCCCGGTGGCAGCAGTTACCAGGCGGCGGCGGTCGCCGAGCTGTCCAGCGCGCCCTCGCTCGTGCCCACTACGGATGACAGCGGCGTGGCCGGGCAGGCCGTTTTCACCGATGACCATCTGGCCGACGAGATCGTCGACGGCGGCCGGCTTGACCTCATCGCCGACCTGGCCGAGACCGACGGAGTCACGGGCCTCATCGACCCCCTCCTGTGGGACGAGCTGACGGCCATGTCGGCCGGCTACCGGGTGCGCACCGGCCCCGAGACGACCACCGCCGGGACGGGCCAGGATTCGGCCGCCTCGTTCCTGGAGCGCCTGCGGCGCATCGCCGCCAACGGACGCAGCTACCGCACCCTGTACGGCTCCCCGGACATCACCGCCGTGGCCGCCTCCGGGCGCGACTGGCTCATCGGGGCCGCGACCGATGCCCTGGCCGACGGGCACCCGCTGGCCGGGCTCCCCCTGGCCGTCGCGACGAATGACTCGTCCACCTCGCAGACGGTGGTCGACATCCTCGATCAGATCGACCCGCAGCTCGTCCTCGCAGCCGATCTCGACGCCGACGGCGAGCTCTACCGGGCGGACGGCCTGACGATGCTGGCCACCCACGCGTCCATCGCCTCCGGCGCTCCCGGCGAGGGCTCCAACTCCGATGCCCAACGCGCGACCCGCCTGCAGGCCGAGCAGCTCGTCTACGCGCTGTCGGGCTCCCCGGCCGTCGATGTCGTCACCACCGCCGATGCGGCCCGCGCCGAACTGGCCGAGGCCACCGGGCGCACCCGCGTCACCGTCGAAGACCTCATCGTCTCGCAGCAGGCGGTCGCCATCAGGGTGCAGGCCACCACACCGAGCACGACGACCAACCGCACCGACGCGGAGCGCACCGCGCACGGCAGCATCGGCGTCTACGAGGAGCTCACCGGTTCCAGTACCGGCCTCGACGCGGACGCCCTGGCGCTGTCCATATGGAGTTCGTCCTTCACCAGCGACGACGCCGCCGCCGGGTACGTCCAGACGGCCCTGTCGCCGATCAGTTCGGCGCTCTCCTCGGGCGAGGTGAGCGTGCACATCAGCGAACGCCTCGTCATCCCCGACGACGACAGCGCCCTGCCCGTGTCGGTCACCAACACCATGAACGTGCCGGTCAGAGTGCGCATCCACTTCGCCTCCGACAACCCCCGGCGCATCTCGATCGCCGACACCGACGTGCTCGAGATCGACGCCGGCGACTCGGTCACCGTGCGCATCGCCCCCAGGGCCACGAGCAATGGCGACGTGCAGATGAGCGCGGTCGTCATGACTACCGGTGAGCGCGCCACCGAGATCGGTCCGCGCACCGAGTTCATCGTCTCGGCCAACAGCTCGGGGCGCGTCGCCTGGGTGATCATCATCGCCTCGGGCGCCGTGCTCATGACCGCGACCGCCTTGCGCATCAGACAGGTGCGCCGCGAGCGCGGCAGGCCCCCTACCGCCGGTGACGACGGAGGCGACGGGCCCGCCGGCGGGCCTGATGATGCCACCGACGACGGGGCCGCGGATTGACGCCCCCTCGGCGGGCCGATCCGAGGGCGGGGCGATTCGAGGGCACACTTGGACCTGTCCAGCCGACCAGGCAGCGAGGAATGACATGGAGCAAGCGCAGCAGGGGCCCGTGGCCGGAGGCAGGTCCGCTGCGCCCGCCAGGGGCGACGTGCTCGCCGAGCGCTACCACCTGGACGAGCAGCTGGACGCCGTCGGCCTCGCGACCACGTGGCGCGGCCGCGATGCGATGCTCTCCCGTTCGGTGGTCGTCCACGTCCTCGACCCGCAGGCCCCCACGACGCCGGGGGTCCTCTCGGCCGCCCGCCGCGCCTCGGTGGCCACCGACTCCCGTTTCCTGCGCGTCCTCGACGCGCTCGACGAACCGGTCCCCTTCATCGTCTGCGAGGACTGCCCGGGTACGCGTCTTCGTGAACTGCTCTCGTACGGAGCGCTGAGCGGGGTCGAGTCGGCCTTCGTCGTCCGCGAGATCGCGGACGCGCTTTCGCCCATGCACACCCGAGGCGTCTTCCACCGCCGCCTGACGCCCGAGAGCATCATCATCACGCCCAACGGCAACGTCAAGGTCGTCGGCTTCCTCATCGACGCAGCCCTGTCGGGCGAGGCCGAGGGCCCCGCCGCGGACCCGGCGGTGCAGGAGTCGGAGGACGTGCGCGCCCTCGGCAAGATCCTGTACGCCTGTCTGACGCAGCGTTGGCCGATACCCGCCGAGCGCCCCCAGACCAGGGAGTTCGGCCTGACCGCCGCACCGATGACCTCGCCCGAGGTCTCGAACACGCCCCGCTGGGTCCCGCCGATCAGGGTCAACCCGAAGACACCGTCCTCACTCGACGCCGTGTCCGTTTCGATCCTGACCCCGCGTGCCGGCACCAACCAGATCCGCAGCGTCGACCAGATCGTGCGCGCCATGAACCGCGTCATCGGCGCGGCCGATCCCGACGGCGACCTGGAGCAGCGCGTGCGCGCACTGGCCGGGCGCGCCGGGATGACCGGGACCGGCATGACGCCGCGCATCCACGCCCTGGCCGAACCCGTGCAGGAACCGCTCGTCGGCGACGACCTGGTCGAGCAGGCCGAGAGGCAGCGGATCACCCGCGAGGCCGCCGAGCAGCGCGAGGCCTTGCTGGCCGAGCGCGCCGAGGCGGCCGCTCGCATCAACGCCGAGAAGGTGCACCGGGCGCAGGCCGCGGCCAGGGCCCACGAGCGCGCGAACTCCTGGGAGGGCACGCGCACCTACCGCCTGCTGCGCTGGATGGCTCCGCTGTTCGTCGCAGTCATGCTCGTCATCGCAGTGCCCGGCATGGTCCACTCGTTCATGCACGACGGCGTCCGCAGGGCCGCCGCGCAGGCGCCGGTCCCCGTGCCCTTCACCGCCGAGTCGTTCGACCCGGTCGCGGACGGCGGCGAGGGCGGCGAGCACGCCGACGAGGCCGTCCTGGTGTCCGACTCCGACACCGGCACCGCCTGGCGCACCGATCTGTACTCCGACTCCGCGTCCTTCAACGGCCTCAAGCCGGGCTCGGGCCTGCTACTGGATCTAGGCCGACCGGTGAGCCTCGACTCGCTGAGCGTCCGGCTCGTCGGTGAACCAACGGCCATCCAGATCATGGTGCCCAAGGACGCCGAGAATCCCTCGCACGAGACGGTGAACGACTGGACGACGGTCGCCACCGACTACGCGTCGGGCGTGCTGGCCGACTTCACCTTCGACGCCGGGCTGGAGGCCCACTACGTGCTCGTCTACCTCACGAGCCTGCCGCCGGTCGACGGCGGCTGGCAGGGCGGCATCGGCGAGATCACGGTCACTGCCTGAGGCCACCTGCTGCGCCGCCGGGAACCCGTTCAGGCCCGCCCCCGCCACCGGGGCCCTGAATAGACTGCGCCATGTGAAGCTCCTCCTGATCCGTCATGGCCAGTCCTCCAACAACGCACTCGCCGCCGCCGGACACGCTTTCGAGGGGCGCAGCGCCGACCCCCCGCTCACCGATCTGGGCCGCACCCAGGCGGGGCGACTGGCGCAGGCCTTCGCCGACGGGCTGCTGCCCCGCCCGCAGGTGCTGCTGTGCTCACCGATGGTGCGCGCCGTCCAGACCTCCGTGCCGGTCAGCGAGGAGCTGGATGTGCCGGTCGAGCTGCTCACCGAAGCCTACGAGGTCGGCGGCCTGTACGACGGCGTGCCCGACGCCCCCATCGCCGTACGCGGAGCCGGTGCCGCCCGGCTGCGCGAGGTGAACCGGCGTGTCGTGGTACCTGTCGACATGGACGACGACGGCTGGTACGACAAGGGCGAGTTCGTCGAGGCCCCGGCCCAGGCGCAGGACCGCGGCTTCGCGCTCTTCGCCGATCTGGAACGCCGTTTCCACGGCGACGAGCGGATCGTCGGCCTCATCTGCCACGAGTGGATCATCCAGTACCTGCTGCGCGCCTCGCTGGACGCCGCCGGCGCGCAGGGCGCACCCGATCCGTGGGTCAACCTGCTCAATACGGCGACGGCCTACCTCGAGACGGGTCTTCCCGCACCCGAGCCCTACGAGGGCGCCGGTGAGACGGTGATCCATTGGATCAACCGCTTCGACCACCTGCACCCCCGGGAGCGCACCCACTAGACGGTCCGGGAGCGCTCGTGGACCCCCGCTGCGCAGGCCCCGCCGCGCTCCGGGCGCACGGCGGGCAGGTGGCTGCGGTGGGACGACGTCGGCCGGCCCGGACTGCGGATCACCTCGTATCCAATTCTCTAGTCAAAGACTTAGAAATGTGAATAATCCTCCATCAGCCTGCGGATCACACCATATTCACATGTATTGGAAATCCAATAGAGATGCCGATAGGTACTCAGAACCAGCGCGACGGTAAAATCGGGGCCGGACGCCGGCACCCGGGCACGGCATCGGGGCATCATGACGCCCCAGGCACAAGGAGGCACCGTGCGGCTGCAACGCAGGAACCTGCTGAGGATCGGCGCCGTCGCCGCTGCCGCATCCGGCCTGAGCGCCTGCGGCAGCGACGACGAGACCCGGCAGCCGGCCACTGCCGACAGCGCGAGCGCCTCGGCAAGCCCCACATGGCGCGACGCCAAGAGCACCGGCTCCGGACGCCTGTCGCTGCTCTCGGCCATGCTCGGCACCAGCGAACTGCAGGACCGCTACGCCAACAACGTCCTGACCGGCTTCTTCGGCTCCAGCTCCTATCAGATGGCCACCACGTACACGACGAGCGACAAGCTGCCCGACAAGATCCTCACGGCCCTCACCGGCGGCGACCTGGCCGATGTCGTCATGCCCGAGTACGGCTGGCTGCACTCCCTGCGCCGCCGCAACGCGCTCGAACCCGCCCCCGCCGATCTGCTCGACGACCTCGACGTCGACGAACGCTTCCTGAGCAGCTGCCGCATCGCCGACGAGTTGTACGGCGTGCCCTACACGATGGACCTGCAGGTCATCGGCTATCGCGTCGATCTGCTCACACGGGCCGGCATCACCGAGCCCCCCGGGACGCTCGACGAGCTGCGCGAGATGGCCAAGGAGCTCAATACGGACGGCTTCAGCGGCTTCGACCCGTTCAGCCCCGGCCTGACGCGGACCTGGGCCAATCTCGTCGGCGCCTATGGCGGCACCCTGTTCACCGAGGACGGCGACCTCGGCTTCAACGACGGCACGGGCATCGCGGCCCTCGACTTCCTGGCGGGTCTCATCAACGACGGCACGGCCGATCTGTCGACCATCCCCGGCACGGGAGAACCGCGCCTCATCACGCAGGGCAAGACGGCCATGGCGCCCATGGGCGCCGGCATCTGGGACGAGCTGGACGAGGCGGGCCTCGGCGACGAAGCGCACATCGCCTTCTTCCCGATGCCCCCCGGCGGCGGCGACGCCGATCCATCGGTCCTCAGGACCGGCACTGTGCTGAGCGTCTCGCGTCAGAGCAGGTACCAGGACGTCGCCTTCCAGTTCCTGCACTACGCGCTCGAGGACCAGCCGCTGTCGACGACCGCGGCGATGCTCCCGGCGATCCCCTCGCGCACGAATCTGCTCGTGACCAGCGAGGCCGCGTCCAACCGCATCGCCAATGCGGGCCTGGCGAACATCGACCACGCAGGGGTCATGCTCGGCGGCAGCGACGCCTGGCTCGACCTGCGCCCGGTCATCGAGGGCCAGCTGCGCCTCACGCTCGAGGGCAAGCAGTCGGCGGACGCGGCGATCGGCAACCTGGGCAGGGTCGTCACGGACTCCAAGAACGCGGGCTGAGCCCGGAGACCGCCACCGCCTCCCGCCTGCGGCAGGGGACCGGAATGAATCGGGCCCCTCGTGCGTTCCCCAGCAACCACGGGCTCCGATTCCGAGCCCTGACGGACGTTTCGCGACGGACCGCTCCTCGTGCCCGCGTAGGCTCGGGGTACCGCAGGGGCCCCGCCACCGGGGCGGACCCGACCAGGAAGGCGATCATGAACGACCAGCCCACGACCGACCAGCTCCGTGACGTCATCATCATCGGCTCCGGCCCCGCCGGCTACACCGCAGCCATCTACACCGCGCGAGCGGGCCTGGCCCCGCTCGTTCTCGAGGGCTCCCTCGACGCCGGTGGCGCGCTGATGACCACGACCGGGGTCGAGAACTTCCCGGGCTTCCCCGACGGCGTCCAGGGCCCCGAGCTCATGGAGAACATGCGCAACCAGGCCGGGAGGTTCGGCGCCGAACTCGTCACGGACGACGCGACCGAAGTCGATCTCACGGGCGACGTGAAGACGGTCAAGGATGCCGCCGGCAATGTCCACCGGAGCAGGACCGTCATCCTCGCCACGGGCTCGGGCTACCGCCATCTCGGCATCCCGGCCGAGGAAACCTACTCCGGCAAGGGTGTCAGCTGGTGCGCCACATGCGACGGCTTCTTCTTCCGCAGCAAGGACATCGCCGTCGTCGGCGGAGGCGACTCGGCACTCGAGGAGGCCGCCTTCCTGACGCGCTTCGCCAGCAAGGTGACGCTCATCCACCGCCGTGACCGACTGCGCGGCTCGGAGATCATGGTCAGGCGCGCCCGGGAGAATCCCAAGATCGAGGTCGCCTGGAACGCCATCGTCGTCGACATGCACGGCGACGGCAGGCTCGAATCCGTGACCCTGAAGGACACCAGGGACGGTTCCACCCGTGAACTGCCCGTCGAAGGCCTGTTCGAGGCCATCGGTTCGATACCGCGCTCGGCCCTGTTCAAGGATCAGGTCACCACCGATGAGGCGGGCTACGTCCTGGTGGACGGATCCTCGACGCGTACCAACCTGTCCGGCGTCTTCGCCTGCGGCGATCTCGTCGACCACGTCTACCGCCAGGCCATCTCGGCGGCCGGTACCGGTTGCCGCGCCGGATTGGACGCCGAGAGCCACATCGCCTCGCTCGACGACTGAACCCGTATCGATGATACCGGCGTGATCGGCTCCGCGGGAGCGGCCCCGCGCCACAACTCAGGAAGAGGATGCCATGAGCAACGTGATCGAAGTCACCGACACCACCTTCAACGATGTCGTCCTGGGGTCCGGCAAGCCGACCCTCGTCGACTTCTGGGCCGACTGGTGCGCCCCCTGCAAGCGCATGAGCCCCATCCTGGACCAGCTCAGCGAGGAGTACGGCGACAAGATCAATTTCGTCAAACTCGACACCAACGCGAACACCGCCGTACCGACCCAGCAGGGCGTCCTCGGCCTGCCCACCGTTCAGATCTACCGGAACGGCCGGGTCGTCAAACAGTTCCAGGGCGCCAAGACCAGGTCCGGACTGCTCAGGGTCCTCGAGGAGTTCCTCTGATGAGTACGGGAGGCACGCGGAAGTCGGCCTGAGAAGAGTCGGCCCCGTCGTCCCGGGGCCGCCCATGCGGCAGGCGCCATCATCGAGCCCGGTCACGGGAAGGGTCTGTTCAGTCCCGTCGAGCTGTTCGTGGCCGCTGCCGGGATCCGCGGCCAGACCGACGCGGACGCCGTTGGCGGGGCGTCTCCGGCGACCGAGACGCCCCTCTCCGTGCCTTGTCAGAGAGCCTTCCGTTCGGTTCGGAGGATGTCGAGGATGCGTTCGAGATCATCCTCGCCAGCGAAGTCGATCGTGATGCTGCCCTTCTTGCGGCCGATGTTCACCTTGACCCTGGTATCGAGGCGGTCGGCCAGGTCGTGGGCGATCGATTCGGCCCGCGGGTCCGGCGTCCCGACCCGCCTGGCACGGAACGGTTTCTCGACCTGGCCAGCGGTCAGCGTGACGATCTCCTCCGTCGCGCGTACGGAGAGCCCTTCGGCGACGATGCGCTGAGCCAGCTTCTCGGCCTTCAGCTGGTCATCAAGGGCCAGCAGGGCGCGCGCGTGCCCGGCTGACAGAACTCCCGCTGCGACACGGCGCTGGATGGTGGACGGCAGCCTCAACAAGCGGATCGTGTTGGAGATGTGCGGCCGCGACTTCTTGATGCGCGTCGAGAGCTGTTCCTGGGTGATACCGAAATCGCGCATGAGCTGCTCATAGGCGGCCGCCTCCTCAAGAGGGTTCAGTTGCACCCGGTGCAGGTTCTCGAGCAGAGCATCGGTAAGCATCTTCGAGTCATCGGTACTGCGCACGATCGCGGGGATCATGTCGATTCCGGCCTTCTCGTGCGCGCGCAGACGCCTCTCGCCCATGATCAACTCGTAGTGATCGTCATCGGTCCTGCGGACGACGACGGGCTGCAGCAGACCGACCTCCTTGATCGACTCGCTGAGCTCGACGAGCTCCTCCTCGCTGAACACCTGACGAGGCTGTCTGGGGTTCGGCCTGATCTGCGCGACGGGGATCTCCGCGAAGTAGGAGCCGTCGGGCATCGCGGCGGCGCCTTCGGTCTCGGCGGCGGCTCTCGTGTTCGGAGCCGATGACGGGGGAACATCGGTGCGCTGGAAGAGCTCGCCCAGACCCCGTCCCAGTCCACCGGCTCGTGCGCTCATGCCTGCTCCTCGGCTGCTCGGGCGGCGAGCTCCGCCGCAACTGTCCGGTAGGCGTTGGCCCCCACCGAGTGATCGTCATAGGTGATGACGGTCCTGCCGTAGCTCGGTGCCTCACTGACACGCACCGAACGGGGGATGACGGTCTCGAGGGTCTCGTCCGCGAAATGGCTGCGAACCTCCTCGGCAACCTGGGCCGAGAGCTTCGTGCGCCCATCGAACATCGTCAGGAGAACGGCCCACAACCGCAGGCTCGAGTTGAGTTCACTGCCAACGAGCTGGATGGTGCGCATGAGTTGCGTCACGCCTTCGAGCGCGTAGTACTCGCACTGGATCGGGATGAGGATGTCGGTCGCGGCGACCAGGGCGTTGACCGTCAGAAGACCCAGTGAGGGCGGGCAGTCGAAGAAGACGTAGTCGACCTCGTGATCCTGCATGTATTCGCGCAACGCCTTGAGGAGCCTCTGCTCGCGCGCCACCTTCGAAACGAGCTCCAGCTCGGCGCCGGCCAGATCAATGGTCGCGGGCAGGACGAAGAGATTCTCCGCCTCGGGAGAGGCGACGACCGCATCCTCGAATTTCATGTCATCCAGGAGCGCCTCGTAGATGCTGGGAGTCCCCTCGCCATGAGGAACCCCGAGAGCGGTGGACGCGTTGCCCTGCGGATCGATGTCGACGACGAGAACCCTCAGACCGCCCTGGGCGAGAGCGGCGGCGAGATTGACCGATGTCGTCGTCTTGCCCACGCCGCCCTTCTGGTTCGCCACGACGATCCGTCTGGGCGTCACCGGCTTGGGCAGCGCCTCGAAGGTCCTCACCGTTTCACGTGAAACATCCGTGACGGCCTGCGGAGGCTGCGCCCGTTCGGGGGCGGTCGTGTCAGCGAGGGCGGCAGGCTCCTCTTCGACCGGGACGGATCCCCGAGGATTCTCCTCCGTCGCGGTCCGGACGCCAGGGGAGTCGGCGGATACGGCATGCTCATCGCCACCTGCCACCGAGGCTGCAAGCCCTGAATCAGGGACCGGATCGATGGCCCCGGCCGGCTTCTCGGCCAGCCGTGCTGTTTCACGTGAAACATCGGGGTGGCGGCGCTTCAGCAGGAGGGATGTACTGGGATAACCGAGCGGACGCGTCCACGTGCGTCGCTTGGTGCAGGGCCAACCAGAAGGCAAATCCGTCACGCGAACACCATCCGAACTCTCGTCAACACCAACACCGTCAATCCTAACCGGCGGCATCTTGAACCGGGAGATGAGTCCCGGCCCTGGGGACGCAGGACGAACGTCTTGCCAATCGCCCATGATGACGCTGCCCGCGCTCATCCCGGTTGCCCGGTCCGGGCCCGGGTCACTTTCACGACATTAGTGGCCTCGGCCTTCGGGTGCGCGCGAACATGCATGACTTCGGCGATCAAACCGGATGCCTCCAGCAGATCGGCGGCCTCGGCGATCTCTTCCTGAACTGAATCGCCCTTGAGGGCAAGGAGCCGGCCATTCGGGTGGAACAGCGGAGTCGTCCAGCCGAGGAGCTTCGTAAGACGTGCCACGGCGCGGGCAGTGACGACCTCATAGGTGGTGGAGCAATCCTCAGCACGACCACGGCTCACAGTGACGCGATCAGTCAGGCCGAGTTGGTCAACGGTCTCCCCGAGGAAGCGCCAGCGTCGAAGCATGGGTTCGAGCAGAGTGATGCGCAGATCGGGACGGGCGATCGCGACGACAATACCCGGTAGGCCGGCACCGCTGCCGACATCGATCACATCGGTGCCCTGGGGGAGCACCTCGCAGAGGGCCGCGCAGTTGAGGATGTGCCGTGACCAGATGCGGGAGGACTCACGCGGGCCGAGCAGGCCCCGAGCGATCCCGGTTGAGGTCAGTTTATCGACATATATCTTTAGCAACTCATGGTTCTCTTGATAAATTTCGGATGCCTGCGCCTCGGCCTCCCCTTCGAGCCGGGCAAGAGCCCCAGGCTCCTCGACGCCAGTCCGGACGCCGCTCTTCCGCCTCACCATCGATCCTCCCAATCATCCGGTGCTCCAGGGGCCGGGGCCCATCCATCCTGCCGCAGGACCGAAGGACCTGCCACCGGCTGGTCCACCGCTCGTGTCCGAGCAGCGGACACCGGGGAGAAGGCCGGGCTGGGAACGGGGAGACCACGGCGGGCCGGGGGAAGGAGGAGTTAGTTGCGAGAACACGGAGCACCCCGCTAAGAACCGCTCTCACAAAACTCATTGAAAAGTTTATCATGAATTCCGACCACCCGCTCAGTGCACATTCCTCGATGATCCGCCGAGGCCCCCGCGCTGCCAGTCCTCACCGATCGAAGCCCGACAGGTCTCCATCGATGATCCAGCACTGGGAGCCCTCGTCCCGTCACGGGGCCGATGCACCACACGACGCATGCATGACGGGCTCGCACGGGTGCCCGCCCCGACGAGGATCATGGGTCCCCGTCCGGCTCAGCGAGGTCGGCAGGGGACCGACCGGTTCCCCGATCGCGTCAGCGTCATGGTGGGACCCGGCTCCGGGAAGCACTCGACTCGGCTCCACGCGCTTCACGTGAAACCGGCCCGGTGCCAGAACCCCGGGAAACGCCCAGGGATCAGGGGAACGCCGCCGCCATCCGCATCTCCGACAGGCGTCCCCTCGCTCCTCACCCGGCAGGCCGAATCACGACGCATCGCTGGGGTTCGGTGCCCTCGGACTCACTGGACAAACCGGCCGCCGCAACGGCGTCATGGACGATCTTGCGCTCGAAGGGGTTCATCGGGCTCAGGCGAACGGGCCCGCCGGACTCGCCGACCTCATTGATGGCGTCCCGAGCCAGCATCTGAAGCTCCCTGCGGCGCTGCTCGCGATGGCCGGCGATGTCCAGCATGAGGCGGCTGCGATGACCGGTCTCGGTCATGACGGCCAACCGGCTCAACTCTTGCAGGGCCTCGAGGACCTCGCCGCCCTCGCCGACCAGTGTCCTGTCCTCGGTGACGATCGAGATGTGCGCACGGCCGCTCTCGGTGTAGGTGTCGATGTCGCCGTCCATGTCGGCGATGTCGAGCAGTTCCTCGAGATAGTCAGCGGCGATGTCGCCCTCGGCGATCAAGTCCTCCTCGAGGGCCTCGGCCTTCGACCTCCCCTCCGGCTCGGGCTCCTCCTCGGGAGTGCCCTCGACGTCGACGGTCCCGGCGGCCTCGCCGACCCGCTGCTCGTCCTCGTGCTCCTCAGTACTCTCGCTCATGAGATCTCCTCGTGCATGGGTCATGACTTGTCCGCCCGTCGGCCGGGCAGTGGTGTCGTGCTCCGCGCGGCCTCCCGGCCCATCGGCGGGCCCGGGCACGCACGTCGGTCGGGTGCGCCCGTAGGATCACCGCCTGCGCTGGGACTTGGTCTGACGCACCGGCTGACGGCGGACGACCTGGCGCTGGGGGCCGCCGCTGGAGAGAGCCGTCCGGCGGGTGGTCCTGCGGGTGGTGCCCTGGCGATTGACGACGGCGTGGCCCTCGGCATCGGTCTTGATGGCCTCTGTGGGCCCTGCAGTGCGCGGCTTCCTGCGAGCGCGGTCGGCGCGGGCGCGCTCGATCTGCTTGGGGTCGCGGCCCCTGGCCCGCATGCGATCCTCCCACTCGACATAGGCGGGGGTACCGGGGGTCGGGTAGTTCCGGATGATGACGTACTGCTGAACCATCGTCCAGATGTTCGTCGTGAGCCAGTAGAGCAGCACGCCGATCGGGATCGCGATACCGCTGAACAGGTACATCATCGGGAACAGGTACAGCATCATCCTCTGCTGCTGGGCCATCGGCCCGGTCTGCGTGCTCGGGGGCATGTTGCGCTTGAGCATGTGCAGCTGCTGGAAGAACATGAGCGCGGTCATCGCGATGACCAGGACCATGGCGAAGATCTGAGTGGCGCCGAAGCCGTCGCCGAGGGGCCAGAAGGTGCCTGACAGCTTGGCGCCGAAGATGTGCGCACTGCTCAACGAATCGACCAGGGCGGGGTCCCGGCTCAACCAGTAACCCCTGACATTGGTGCCCCGCGAGGCGGAGTTCAGCACCCGGAACAGCGCCCAGAAGATGGGCAGCTGGATGAGCAGCGGCAGGCAGGAGGACATCGGGTTGACGCCCTCCTCCCGGTAGAGCTTCATCGTCTCCTGGCCCAGGCGTTCGCGGTCGGCGCCGTACTTCTTCTGCAGGGCCTCGAGCTTGGGCTGGACGGACTGCATGGCGCGCGAGGAGTTCAGCTGCTTGGCGTACAGGGGCATCATCAGCAGACGGACGAAGCAGGTCAGCAGGACGATGGCGAGGAGCCAGGTGAAGCCGGAGTCGGGGTTCATGAACCGCGCGAGCAGCCAATGAGCAGCGACGATGATGCCGCTCACGGCCCAGTACAACGGCTGCATGATGGCCGAGCCGATGTCGCCCAGGCCCATCAACGTCATGAGAAGATTCAACTCATTCACCTCGTCGGGGTGCACTCGTCGTTCGCCGGCGAGTGCTCGTCGGGGCCGGTGCCCCTGGTGTCGTTGTCCGCTTCGGCCGCGAGCCGGGCTTCGAGCACAGATCCGGGCACGGGATCGATCCCGCCCGTGGACCATGGATGGCAGCGCGCCAGGCGCCGTACGGTGAGCCAGCCGCCCTTGAGCGCGCCATGCAGTTCAAGGGCCTCGAGCCCGTACGCCGAACACGTCGGGTAGTACTTGCACACATCGCCGTACAGGGGCGAGATGAACGCGCGCCAGCCCTTCACGAACGCGATCAGCAGATGTTTCACGTCCGGGCCTCCAACCGCTCGATTCCCCTGCACCAGGCCGAGGCGAAATCCTCGGCGAGGCGACCGGGTTGCGCGGCCACCGCCGGAAGCACGCGGACGACGACGCGCAGATCGGTGCGCACCCCGGCCTCGAGCTGCGCTGCGGCCAGATGACGCAATCGGCGCTTCACCCTGTTGCGGGCAACGGCATTGCCGATCTTCTTGGACACGATGAAACCGACCTGCGCCGAAACCCGATCGCCTCCCGGGACGGCCGGCTCAGCGAGGTCGGCGTGCACGACGAGCGTCGGTCGGCCGACCCGCACACCATGGTGCACGACGGCCCTGAAGTCCTCGGACCGTCGGAGCCGCGCCGGCGCGGGCAACACTGTCCTCAGGCGGACAGCTCGGTGCGGCCCTTGCGACGGCGGGCCGACAGGATCGCACGGCCGGCGCGCGTCCTCATGCGGGCGCGGAAACCGTGGGTGCGGGACCGACGACGGTTACTGGGCTGGTACGTGCGCTTGCTCACGGGAAGGCTCCCCAATGTGTGTACTGACAGGGCGTTTCGCATCGCCATCGCCGGCTCGCCGCCCGGTTCCGAGCAGATCGGAACCAGTTGATGAACCCGCGAGGGCGTCCGCTGACGCCAGCGGCCTGTCAAGTCTAGGTCCTGGCGGACGCATCCACAAAAGCGACGACTCGGCAGAGGAGTTACTCCGATGTGATTATTCTCGTCCAGTCCAGCCGACACGCCGTCGGGACCACAGATTTCGTCGCCCCGTGTTGCGAGATCAGATCATCGCCGATACCGTTGCCGGAGCCAACCGCAGCACGGTCCACGACAAGCCCTTCCCGGCGTGTGGGGCTCACGGTGTCCACATGCACCCATGCTTGTGGACAATTCTGTGGACAGGTGTATAACCGACTAGTCAAACTGTGCAGAGCAAACACCTTCGGCCCACGCAACACCTCGGCGGTGGACGCAGGTACGCGGAGGGGGAGACGGCGTGGCGACCGAGCCTGGCGGAACCCGCAACGAGCCTGACTTCAACCGGGCATGGGAGCACGTCCTGACCGAGTGCGGCGCCGATGGCGGCGCCTTCCTGCGGAACGCGAAACCACTGACCGTCCACGAGTCGACCATCATGATCGCCGTGCCCAACGACTTCACCCGCGAGCGCATCGAGACGAAGATGCGCGGCACCCTCGAAGAGGCGCTCAGCGACTACTACCGCCGTTCGATGCACCTGGCGATCACGATCGAACCGGATCTCGAGCTCGACCTGCGCGCCCCCGACCGCAAGGACGAGGCCCTCGAACCCGACGACGTGGAGGAGGCCCCCGCCCGTTTCGTTCCGCGCAAGGGCGCCCCGCCACTGCTGTCGAGCAGGCCCCCCAGGCCCTCGTCCTCCCCCGAGCAGAACGGTTCCGAACGTCTGAACCCGCGCTACACCTTCGACAACTTCGTCATCGGCGCCTCGAACCGCTTCGCGCATGCCGCCGCCGTGGCCGTGGCGGAGGCGCCCGGCAAGGCGTACAACCCGCTGATGATCTACGGCGAGTCCGGCCTGGGCAAGACGCATCTCCTGCACGCCCTGGGGCACTACGTCCTGGACTACTACGAGGGCGTCCGCGTCAAGTACGTCTCCACCGAGGAGATGACCAACGAGTTCATCAATGCGGTCGGCGAGAACCGTACGGTCGAGTTCCGCCGCAAGTACCGCGACGACGTCGACGTGCTGCTGATCGACGACATCCAGTTCCTCGAGGGCAAGACGCAGACGCAGGAGGAGTTCTTCTACACCTTCAACGCCCTGCACAACGCCCAGAAGCAGATCGTGCTGACCTCCGACCGGCCGCCCAAGGCGCTCGAACAGCTCGAGTCGCGCCTGCGCAGCCGCTTCGAGTGGGGCCTGATCACCGACATCCAGCCACCGGACCTCGAAACGCGCATCGCGATCCTCCAGCGCAAAGCCACCACCGAGCAGTTGCTCGTGCCCACCGACGTGCTCGAGTTCATCGGTTCGCGCATCCAGACGAACATCCGAGAGCTGGAGGGCGCCCTCATCCGCGTGACGGCCTTCGCCTCCCTCAACCGGGACCCGGTCACCCTCGAGCTGGCCGACCGCGTACTCGTCGATCTGATCCCCGACGGTGCCGACGCCGACGTGAGCGCCCAGCTCATCATCAGCGAGACGGCCAGGTACTTCGACGTCCCGGTCGAGTCGCTGTCGAGCTCGAGCCGGACCCAACCGCTCGTCCTGGCCCGCCAGATCGCCATGTACCTGTGCCGTGAGCTCACCGACCTGTCACTGCCGAAGATCGGCCAGGAGTTCGGCGGTAAGGACCACACCACCGTCATGCACGCCGACCGCAAGATCCGCGAACTCATGCGCAAACAGCGCAGCGTGTTCAACCAGGTGTCCGAGCTCACGAACAGGATCAAGCAGGCCGCTGCGCGCGGCTGACCGTCATCCCCGCCGATCCCCAGCCCGGCGACCCGGTTGTGGACAACTCCGGCGGCCCGGTGGACCGGCTGTGACCGGCCGTCCCCAGGGGTGGGAGAAATCCACTGGCACCGACCGGCCATCCACGCCCCGTCAACAGGCCGTCCTCATGACGATCGCCCTCCGGCAAGGGGGAACCGGAGTTCTCCACAGTTCCCACAATGGTTAGGAGGATGAGTCGTTTAACCAGTTGGAGGGATCTTCGAAACAGGCCGCCGGTGGATCGGTGGACGACCGCCGGACGAGCCGCCCACCGGCCGTCCGGTGCTCGGCGATGACATCGGCGAGCGGCGGAGTGATCGCCGACCCCGGCCGGTCAGTGCGCCGAGATGGGTGATTTCCCATGATGCCGGCCCCGGCCGTGCACGGGGCTCACCGGATAGGCTGGGTTGGCCGTCAGAACCATGGAGGCCCGTCATGTCCGTATCGGAGAGCCCGTTGTCGCAGGTCGCTGCGTACACGCGCAATCTGACCAAGATCTACGGACAGGGCGACGCCAAGGTGACGGCGCTCGACCATGTCGACGTCGGTTTCAGCAAGGGGCGCTTCACGGCGGTCATGGGTCCCTCGGGTTCCGGCAAGTCCACGCTCATGCACTGCGTGGCCGGCCTGGACCAGCCCACCAGCGGGGACGTCTTCATCGGTGACACCGCCATCAGCGTGCTGCGCGATTCCAAACTGACGGCCCTGCGCCGCGACCGCATCGGGTTCGTCTTCCAGGCCTTCAACCTGGTCCCGACGCTCACCGCCCGCGAGAACATCGAACTCCCGCTGGCCATCGCCGGCCGCAAACCCGACGAGGACTGGTTCGACAGGGTGATCTCCGCCGTAGGTCTCGGCGAGCGCCTCACCCACAAGCCGTCCCAGCTGTCCGGCGGCCAGCAGCAGCGGGTCGCCTGCGCCCGTGCCCTGGTCAGCAGGCCCGACATCATCTTCGCCGACGAGCCCACCGGGAACCTCGACTCGCGCAGCTCGGCCGAGGTGCTCGACTTCCTGACCCGCTCCGTGGCCGAGATGGGCCAGACGGTCGTCATGGTCACCCACGACCCCACGGCCGCCGCCTACGCGAACCGAGCGCTCTTCCTCGCCGACGGGCACATCGTCGATGATCTGGCCGACCCCACCCGCGAGAGCGTCCTGGAGCACATGGCGCACCTCGTCCCCGATGAGGAGTCCGCGGCGAGGAGAACCGTGGAGATCCCGGCGGTGCGCACGCGCACCACCAGGACCCTGACCAGGGCCCCTGCGGTACCGGCCTCTTCAGGTGCCGGTTCCTCGGGCGGCGGCAAGGGCGCCGCCCCTGTGCGCCGCGCCCCTCGGGCTCCCGGATCCACCGGGCAGTCCTCCCCCCGCCCCGTCGCCGCGCCGCGCCCCAAGACCCGCGCCCCGGTGCAGGGGCCTGCCGCGCACCCGGCCGCTCCCGTCCCGGTTCGGGACCCGTCCCCCCGGCCCGTCGCCAAGGCGCCCATCGCACCGGTTGCGCTCCAGGGACGGATCGCGCCCCCGCCGGCTGAGGCGCCGGTGCCGAGAGCTCCTGCCGTCCGGACGCGGGCGGCGCAGTCGGCAGCCGGATCGCGCCCCGCCGGTCCCCCGGCGGTCGGTACGGGCCCCGGCGCACTCACGAGGTCCCCCGGCGCGACGTCCGGGCCCGCCCCGGGTCGTTCCTCGACGTCCGGTGCCGCGAGCCGTGCCCCCGCCCCCGCGCCCGGACCAGCGGGTGCGCGCCCGGCCTCAGCCGTCTTCGCCCCGAGACCGGCGCCCCGCCCCTCCCCGCCGCCACCTGCGCCCCCTGCACCAGTGACGCCGGTGGGGAACCCCTCGCCCGCCCCGGCGGCGATCCGTCCGATCGCACCGGCACCCGTGCCCACTCCGCACGCACCGGCCTTCCCGGCATCGGCGGCCGGCTCCTCCCACCCCGTCATCCCCGCGCCGCTGCGGATCACGTTCCAGCCGTCGGACCCCGCTCCGCCGGTGCCGCCCGCGCAGG
>NZ_CAUTOU010000044.1:0-18385 GCF_963539965.1 uncultured Propionibacterium sp. | reverse complement strand
AACGTCATCGAACTGACCCCGGTCCTCACCGACCCCGACCGATGAACACCACCGGACCCCCACACGCCGCCTGCCGGGAAGACCCAGTGGACCGTGACGTTCTACGTGGTGGCGGACGACGCCACCTCGGCGAGCCGTCGGCCATGCCCCGGCCTCAGTCCTCCCGGCGGCCGCGCCGGACCAGTGCGATCACGGAGGCCCCCAGCCCGCCCCAGATGATGACGATGGAGCCAACCATGATGAGAACGGCGATCCCGGTCATCTCAGCTCACCTCCTCGACGGCGTCCAGGTCCAGCGGCCGGAAGTCGTCCACGGGAGTCCGCCATCTGATCAGGGTGAGGATCGCCGCGGCCACAGCGCACAGGAACAGCATGCCCCAGCCGAAGACGGCCTCGAAACCGGGCGTGTAGCTGGCGGGGTCGTAGCCCGCGCTCGCGTAGGCCCAGACGTTCTGGACGAACATGAAACCGAGCAGGGCAGGCACGACAGCGCAGATGAGCACCTGCCACCAGGCACCGACGATGCTCGTCCCGGAGACCGCGTTGAGGTGACGGCGAAGGACGCCCGTGCGGCGCAGCACCAGGCCGACGCCGACGCACATGACGATGGCCGAGCCGACCACCCCGATGTTGTTGATGAAGGCGTCCACGACGTCCAGGTCGTACAGGCCCGAACTCGTGCCGAACAGTACCAGGGAGAGTACGGCCGAGGGCAGCCCGGCCACCAGGGAGGCCCTGGCGGGAGACAGGTCGAATTTCTCGGCCAGGCCGGCCGCGACCACCTGGATGATCGAGATGAAGGAGGTCAGCCCGGCCATTGCGAAGGAGGCGAAGAAGAGCACCCCGAACAGGGGCCCGCCGGGCATCTGGGAGATGACGGTGGGGAAGGTGACGAAGGACAGCGAGACGCCGCTGATGCCCTGCAGCTCGCTCACGGCCATGCCCTGCCGGGTCGCCATGTAGCCGAGGGTGGCGAAGACGCCGATGCCGGCCAGGATCTCGAAGGACGAGTTGGCGAAGCCGGCGACCAGGCCGGTGCCGATCAGATCGGCGCGCCTGCCCAGGTACGAGGAGTAGGTCAGCATGATGCCGAAGGCCACCGACAGCGAGAAGAAGATCTGGCCGAAGGCCGCCATCCACACCCGGAAGTCGCCCAGAGCCGACCAGTCGGGGGCGAACAGGGCGTCGAGGCCCTGCGCCGCGCCGGACAGGGTGAGGGCGCGCACGACGAGGGCGGCGAACATGATCACCAGCACCGGCAGGAAGATCTTGTTGGCCCGCTCCACGCCGTTGGTCACGCCCAGGCCGATGACGACCAGTCCGAAGACCCACACGATGGCCAGCGGGATGATGACCCCCGCCACCGGAGCCGCCGAGAAGGAGACCGCATCGGTGTCGAGGCCGATGTAGTCGTAGAAGAAGCCCTTCGCGTCGCCGCCCCAGGCGGTGTTGACCGAGAAGATCATGTAGCGCAGGGCCCAGGCCACGATGACCGCGTAGTAGGTCATGATGATGAAGCAGACCATCACCTGCCACCAGCCGAGCCATTCGAATCTGCGGCTGAGGCGGCGGAAGACCGCCGGGGCGGAGCCGCGGAAGCGGTGCCCCAGGGAGTAGTCGAGGAAGAGCACCGGGATGCCGACCATCAGCAGTGCCACGACGTAGGGGACGATGAAGGCGCCCCCGCCGTTGGTGTAGGCGACGCCGGGGAAGCGCCAGATGTTGCCCAGCCCGATGGCCGAGCCGATCGCGGCGACGAGGAAGCCCAGCTGGCTTCCCCACTGCTCGCGCTGCTGGCCCTCGAGGGGCGGGGTCGGGGAGGACATGGTCTCCGCCTTCCGTGTCGGAGGAGCAGGAAGGCGCACGGCCCTTGTCGTGCATCGCCGGGGGCGGGGAGGCCCAGGGCCCTTCCAGGTGGGCGCGGTCATTATGGGGGAGGTTCCGGCGGGCGCCGCACACCCGTCCGGCATTCGAGCCGACTGCCCGGATACCGGGCGGGACCTCTGAAGCCGGGGACCGGGTCTCGCACGAGCCCGGCGTGCTCGTAGCGGCGCAGCACGTCCCACGGCACAGCCCGAGGACCGCGGCGGGCTCGCCGAGGGCGCACCTCCTCGTTCATGGTTCATGCCCGGAACCCCGGCTGCCGGAGCGCGCTCCAGGTCACGCCGACGGGCGGCCGCCTGCCGGGCGCACGGCGTCGGTGATGGCCGCGGCAGCCCGGTCGGCAAGACGGACGAGCTCACCGGGCCCGGCACCGCCGTCGGTGTGAAGGGCCCACCACGAGAGAGTCTCGGTGAGATAGTCGAGGAGGAGCAGGGCGGTCATGCGCCGCTCGAGGCCCCCTCGGCCGCCCGGGGCGCCATGGTCCGGCGCGTCCGGGGGGAGCAGCGTCTCAATGGTGTCGATCCAGCCGCTCCGCCGCCCGTGCAGGGCCGCCAGGAGCGGGGGGTGGGAGGCGATGAGCCGCACCCACCGGGCCAGATCGGCGAGCCCCGCGGGAGGGAGCAGCCGGGCGAGTCCGTGAATGATGCTCCGGCCGATGAGCAGGGGCGGGGCACCCGGCGTCTGCGCGGCGATGACGCCTCGGATCGTCTGAAGCATCTCATCGTCGACCATCATGCCGACGACGAAGTCCTCCTTCGTGGGGAAGTGGCGGAAGAAGGTCATCTGCGAGACGCCTGCACGGCGGGCGATCCTGTTGACCGTGATGTCGTCGTAGTCGCACTCGGCGAGCAGGGACCGCCCGGCGCGGCGGATCGCGTCCCGGGTGGTCCGGCGCTTCCGCTCCTGCCAGGCCCGGCGCGCCGCCATGGCCCTCGCGGAGGTGCCGCGCGCGGTGGGGCGCGGCGGCTCGGCGCCGGAACCGGTGTCAGTCATCACTCGCCCGCCCCTCCTGCGCCGAGTCCGTCACAGGACGCTCCGCCGCCGGTGGTCGAGGAGCCACGCGGCGGCGAGGGCGAGGACGGCGACGGCGGCGCAGGCGAACAGACAGGCCCGCGTGGCGGCGGTGTAGGCGCGTCCTGCGGCCACGCGCAGGGCCGGCCCCGTGTCCCGGGGAAGCCGGGCGGCCTGCTGGAACGCGATCGTCACCGAGCCGGCGGCCTCCGGGCCCGCGTCGACCCCGGCCCGGAGAAGACGTGCGGCGTAGAGCGAGCCCTGGACGGTGCCGAGCACGCCGATGCCGAGTACCGAGCCCAGCTGCTGGAGCGCGCTGAGCAGGGACGAGCCGGCTCCCCGCCGGTCGCCGCCCACCTGGGACAGGCCCCATGACAGGGCGACGGGCTGGGCGGCCCCCATGCCGAAACCGGCCACCGCCTGTCCGGCGCCCATCAGGACGAGCCCGCCACGGGCGGTGGAGACCCCCATGGCCCCGGCACCGAGGCAGAGCAGCCCAAGGCCGCCCAAGCAGGCTCCCGCCTTCCCCAGGGCGCGGGCGAGGGGCTCGTTGAGCACCGAGCCGAGAATGGCTCCCCCGACCAGCGGCATGAGCAGCAGTCCGCCGGTCAGCGCGTCGTGGTCCAGGACTGTCTCCAGATAGGCGGGGAGCACGAAGATCAGCCCGAACACCGAGAAGTTCACGGTGGCCAGCGTGAGCGCACCGACCGAGAAGGACGCCGAGGAGAACAGCCGCAGGTCGGTCAGGGGCTGCGCGGCACGCGGGTCATGCACCGCGAACAAGACGACGAGCATCAATCCGATCAGGGCGAAACCGCCGGCCCGGACGCTCGCCCAGGAGTGCTGGCCGTTGATCAGGCCGGCGGTGAGCAGCCCGAGCCCCGCGGCGACCAGAACCGCCGACAGCAGGGGCAGGCCGGCGCCCGGAGGTCCCGTCCGCGCGGTCCGGGGGATCACGCCCAGGGCCCACGCCGTCACCGCGGCGAAGGCGACGGCGTCGAGGACGAAGATCGCCCGCCACCCCGCCAGCGCCGTGAGGCCGCCGCCGATCACCGGACCCAGCGGAGCACCGAGGGTGCCGGCGATGGTCCAGACGGTCATCGCACGGACGCGATCGGCGGCCCCGGGGAACAGCCCGGCGATCAGTGCCAGGCTCATCGGGATGAACATGCCCGCGCCGGCGCCCATGATCGCCCGGGCCGCGATGAGCCACCCGACCCGCGGGCTCAGGGCCCCCAGGGCGGACCCGGTCAACAACCCCGCCAGCCCCATCAGCAGTACCCGGCGGTGGCCGAGGCGATCGCCCCCGAAGCCCGCCACCAGCAGGATCGCGACGAACACCAGGCTGTAGGCGGATGTCACCCACTGCTGCTGCGCCGTCGAGGCCCCGAGGTCGGCACTCACGTCGGGCAGCGCGACGTTCATGGCCGCCGTGTTCACGAACAGCATCGCCACGCCCGCGGACAGGCATGCCAGCCCCGCCCACGAGCTGGGGGGAACTGCTGCCGCACGATCCTCAGTTCTCATATGTTAGAAACTAACATATGATTTGGCGGCGCCCTCGGGGGGTCGCATCGGATGTCGTCGAGGTCAGGGGGGACCCATCGCATGAAGTACCCACCGGGACGGGTGCCGGCGCAGGTGCGCCGTCAACTGCACCGCATCATCGAGGCCAGTGACCGCGATTTCTTCCCGCCCCTGTCATGGCGGACCGGTACAGGCGAGACGCAGTGGGCGACACGCCCGCAGGGGGAGGATGTGGAGCCGTACTTCACCTCGCTCATGCGCCAGACGACCATCATCACCGTGCAGCGGGATTCGACGATCGCGGGCTTCTGCGCCTATCAGTACCCGTACAGATGGCGAGAGCGAACATATCTGTACATCAGCACGGCGATCGTGCTGCCGGCCTTCCGGGGGCGCCGCATCACCTCGCACTTCCTCGCGCCGATCGCCCTGGCCGCGATGCGCCACCGCAGCCCGATCCTCGCGAAAACGTGGTCCTCGAACCACCGCAGTGTGGGCGCTCTGCGCCGATGGGCGCGCCAGATCGAACACATCGCCGATGACAGGGCCCCGGGCGTGGACACGCTCTACTGGCAGTTCGACCCGTGGATCGCCCTTCGGACGCTGGTCCCGGACCGCTGGCCAGGACCATCTCAACGGACCGCACCGGAGTGACCCCGAAGGGCCGATCCCGATGAGGATCACGAGGGGGAGCTCGCCTTCTACTACAAGGTCTCCGCGGACAGGAGTCGCATCCTGGCCGAGTCCCTCGTCCGAGTGCGGACCGGGGACGAAACGGTGCTGGGGGACGCTCGGCGCGGTGGACGACCCCGCCCGCGCTCGTCGCCCCGGCGAGGTCATGGTTCGCCGAGCAGCTCCACGTGATCCGCCCTCAGGGCGGATTCATCACGCTCCCGGCCCGCATCGCCGCAGGCTGGCTCTTCACCGATGCGATCGGGAGTCCCTCCGACGCATCCCTCAAGAACCTTGTGAAGAGGGCGCGGTGCGATGAGAAGTCTGAACAGACCGGCGAGACGGCTGGCATCCCGATCGTGTGCGACACGGACGAGAACGATCCCCATGTGAACATGCTCGAACGATGGTTGGAGGAGGACCCCGACCATCATCACGCAGCACTGACCCGTCCTCGCCTCGAGTACTGGTTCATCCTCCACTACGAGTCGCCCGGTGCACGAACGCCCAGCACGCCCGGCAAGAGCTCGAACGCTTCACCCCCAGTACTGCACGGGGAAGTCATCGCCGCCATCGGTCATCGGGGACAACACGGACGAGGCCATCGAACGGGAGAGGAACCGGCAGCGCTCCACCGAGGCGGTCGGGCCATGGCCGACAGTGGACTGCTCCCAGCTGCCGGAACTCATCGACTGGCTTGACGAGCCGGCGGGACGTCCGCCCTGATCCTGTCCCCGGGGCCCCGAGCGCCCGAGGTCCCTCCACGCGAACGACCCGGAGGACTCGTCCAGGACCCCCGGCTCATCGGCGGCCGGCTCGAGCGTGGCCGGGGCCAGCGGGACCGGGAGCCCGCTCAGGGGATCGGGCCGAGGCGATCGGCGCGGTGGCGTCTCCGGCGCGCAGCCAGGCCGGGCAGACGGTGGTCGCCTCGGCCTGGCGGGCGACGGCGGCCGTCTCGTCGGACGGACAGGCGTCGATCATGCCGGTCCGGGCCGTGCCGCTGATGCCCTGGGTCTCGTCGTCGAAGCGGGCGTGGTGCAGGCACGGCGAACGAGATCCTCTCGTCGCGCGTCCAGCCGAAGGTGTCGCCGCCCAGGACGAGCGGGAGGATGCCGATGTCGGTATGCGGGATCCGCACCACGAGGGCCCTTTCGACGTTCGGCCCCATCGTAGGAAAAGCCCGGGGAGGGGCCCGTCACGGACTGGCAGCGACGCCCGCCGCCTCACGGCCCCGCGCGTCCCGGCGGGACCCGACTCGCCCAGTGAAATGTGACGAACCAGTTCGTAGAAAATACGGACCGGCCGGTACATTCAGAGGCCGAGAAGCATATCCTGACAGGGAGTCGCGCCCGTCCCAGAGCAGTGGCGGGCCCGCCACCGAGCGAGGAAGCCCCATGACCATTTCGTATGCCCAGCCGACTCCGACGACGCAAATCCTCCGGCCCCTCACCGTTCGCGGCATGACGATCCCCAACCGGATCGTCATGCCGCCCATGGGCACCAACTTCGCCACCGCGAGCGGGGAGCTCAGCGATGAGCACATGGCCTACTACCGCGAGAGGGCCCGCGGCGGCACCGGGCTCATCATCATGGAGAACGTCTGCGTGGACCATCCGACCGGTTCGAACGGATACACCCAGCTGCGCCTCGACAGCGACCACTATCTGCCGCGCATGTTCGCTTTCACCGAGGAGATGCACCACCACGGCTCGGTGGCGGGCGTGCAGATCAACCACGCCGGCGCCTCGGCCGATCCCGCCCTCACCGGGGTGTCCGCCCTCTCGTCCTCCGACGTGCCCTCCAAGCCCGGCGGGCCCGCCCCGACGCCCATGACCATCGCGCAGATCAGGCGCGTCATCGAGCACTTCGGGCAGACCGCCCGGCGCGCCCAGCGCGCCGGCTTCGACATGGTCGAGGTGCACGGCGGGCACTCCTATCTGCTCAACCAGTTCCTCTCCCCGTTCTACAACCACCGCACCGACGAGTACGGCGGCAGCCCCCGCAACCGGGTGCGCCTCCTGGTCGAGGTGCTGCGCGAGGTGCGTGCCCGGGTCGGCGAGCGCTTCCCGATCTCTCTGCGGGTCAGCGCCGACGAGTTGCTCGAGGGCGGCAACCGGCTCGAGGACACCCTCTCCTTGGCCGCCCACTGCGACGAGTACGTGGACATCTGGAACGTCTCGGCCGCCGAGAACCCCACTCTGCAGTACCAGATCGACATGGCCCGCCTGCCGGACGGCTGGCGCTCGACGATGGCCCACGCCTTCAAGGAGCGCTTCGGCAAGCCGACCATCACCTCGGGCAATGTGCGCGAACCGCGGGCCGCCGAGCGCATCCTCGCCGAGGGCGACGCCGATCTCGTCGCGATCGGCCGCGGACTCATCGCCGATCCCTGGTGGGTGCGCAAGGTGCGCGAGGGGCGCCCGGAGGACATCCTGCACTGCATCTCCTGCAACATCGGGTGCGCCGATCACCGCATCCGGCAGGGCACGCCGATCCGTTGCACGATCAATCCGAACATCCTCGACAACGAGTCCTACCGGGACACGAAGGTGAGTGCACCGACGAGGGTCGTGGTGGTCGGTGGCGGGCCGGCCGGCCTGGAAGCGGCCTCGAGCGCGGCCGAGGTCGGCTGCGCGGTGACCCTGCTGGAGCGGGGCGAGCAGCTCGGCGGCATCGTCCGCCACGCCGCCCGGCTGCCGGCCAAGTGGCGCATCGCGAAGTACCTCGACGAGTCGGTGCTGCGCGCCCGCCGCGCCGGCGTGGACATCAGGACCGGGCAGCCGGGGGAGCCCGACAGGGTTCTGGCCGAGCATCCCGATCTGGTGGTCAACGCCACCGGCGGCCTGCCCGTCACCCCGCCCATCGCCGGGCTGCGCGAGCATCTGGACCGGCCGGGCTCAACGGTCAGCTCCATCATCGGGTTCGCCTCCCGCATCGACGAGGTGGACGGATGGAAGGGCCGCCGGGCCGTCGTCGTGGGCGCCGGCGCGGTGGGCCTGGACGTGGTGGAGCACTTGGTCGACCACGACGTGCGGGCGACCCTGGTGGAGCGCCTGCCCGCGATCGGCAACGATCTGGACATGATCACGCGTCTGCAGATGCTCGAGATGCTGGCGCGCGGTGGGGTCGACGTGCGCGTGAGCACCAGCCTGGCCGAGGTGCGCGAGGACGGCGTGGTGGTGCAGGCGGCCAATGGCGAGCCCGAGTTCATCGAGATGGTGCACGGCGTGATCTGCCTCGGCATGCGGCCGGTGGTCGCCGGGCTGGCGGAGCTGACCGAGCGCTGCACGAGCGCGGGGACCCCCGTGATGAACATCGGCGACTCGGTGCGCCCGCGTAAGATCATCGACGCCGTGCGCGAGGGCCGCGGCGTGCTGAGGGCGCTCGACGGACTCGGCAGACGGGCCGCAGTCTAGGACCGGTGGCGGGGCCGCCCGCGCCCCGTCCCCATCCCGCGCCGGCGGCCGAGGGGAACAGGCGGCTGAGGGGAGACGAGGATCATGGCTGACGACATGCGGACCCCGGCGCAGACCGGCGGGAACGACCGGAGCGGGCACCGCCCGGCCGTGGTGCTCGTCGGCCCGCCCGGGGCCG
Organism: uncultured Propionibacterium sp.; assembly: GCF_963539965.1. Lineage (NCBI taxonomy): Bacteria > Bacillati > Actinomycetota > Actinomycetes > Propionibacteriales > Propionibacteriaceae > Propionibacterium > uncultured Propionibacterium sp. The sequence continues at coordinate 9,697 of NZ_CAUTOU010000044.1, read as the reverse complement.
GCAAGACCACGGTGGGCACGCTCATCGCCCATGCACTGGGCCTGCCCTTCCTCGACACCGACGACGAGGTGGAGCGCGTCGCCGGCATGCCCATCCCCGAGATCTTCCTCACCGAGGGCGAGCCGGCCTTCCGGGCGCTCGAGCACGAGACGGTGCTGCGCGTGCTGCGCGAGTTCGACGGCATCGTCGCGCTGGGCGGGGGGGCGATCCTGCACCCCGGCACGCAGGAGGCGCTGCGCCGGCACATGACGGTCTTCCTCGACGTCGACGTCTCGCAGGCGCTGCCCCGGGTCGGGCTGTCGGGCATACGCCCCCTGCTCATGGGCGATCCGGTGACCAAATTCAACGCGCTCATGGAGCAGCGCCGCGCCATCTACGAGAGCGTCTCGCAGATCCGGTTGAACACCACCGGCCGCCGCCCGCAGGACTCCGGCGAGGACATCCTGCTGGCGCTCATCAACGCCGGCACGGTCGATCTGCCCCCGGGCACCGTGCGGCGCGCCGCATCCCGGCACGCTCCGGCGAGCGTGGTGAACGTGACCGGCCATGACGGCTACGAGATCCGCATCGGCTGGGATCTGCTGCCCGGGGTCAACGAGCTGGTTCCCCGGGACGCCGAACGTGTCCTGGTGGCTCATGAGGCCGTCGCCTCTCCGTGTGCGGACCGCCTCGCCGAGTCCCTGGAGGCCGATGGCCGGCGGGTGGTGCGCCACGAGGTGCCCGATCTCGGCCGCTTCAAGGGCCTGGGCACCGTCGCCCGGCTCTGGGACGTGCTGGGCGAGCACCGCTTCGGCCGACGGGATGCGATCGTCGCCGTGGGGGGCGCCGAAGCGGTCTACCTGCTCGGCTTCGTGGGTGCCACCTGGTTGCGGGGCGTGCCCGTGGTGAACGTGCCCACCAGCCTGCTCGCCATGGCGGACGCCTCGGTCGGCGGCAAAGCGGCCCTCGACCTGCCGCGCGGCCGCGATCTGGTGGGGGCCTTCCACCCGCCGCGCGGGGTGCTGTGCGATCTGGGCCTGCTGTCGAGCCTGCCAGTCGAGCAGCTGCGCTCGGGGCTCGCCGAGATCGTGAAGGCCGGTTTCGTGGGCGATGAGCAGATCCTGCGGCTCATCGAGGCCAATGGCGGCGCCGATGCGCTGGACATCCACTCGCCCGTCTTCCGCGAGCTCATGGAGCGCGCCCTTGCGGTGAAGGCCCGGATCGTCGGCGAGGACCTGCGCGAGATCGGGTTGCGCGAGGTGCTCAACTACGGGCACACCCTGGGCCACGCCATCGAGGGCTGCGAGGGCCCGACGATGCGCCACGGCGATGCCGTCGCGATCGGCATGGTCTACGCCGCCGAGCTCGCCCACCGGCTGGGCCGCCTCGATGCCGAGGTCCTCGCCCGGCACCGCAGCGTGCTGCGCATGATCGGCCTGCCCACCGGCTACTCCGGTGCGAGCTGGCAGCAGCTGTCGCAGGCGATGTCCTGGGACAAGAAGATCCGCAACAACGAACTGCGCTTCGTCGTGCTGGAGGACATCGCGAAGTGCACCATCGCCCGCGACCCGGACGAGCGGCTGCTGCGCGAGTCCTGGGCGGCGATCCAGGGATAGGGCTCCGGGCGCGCGGCCCGTTCGTCGCCCGCGGCCGAGCCGCTGCGGCAGCGACGGACGAGGGGCGGAATCTGGTGAGCACCTATGGCAGGATCGGGGCAGTTGAGGTAAATTAACTAACGGGTTAGTTCGCAGCGCGGCGAACGCCCTGACGAAGAGGACCACCCCCATGAACGACGAATCCATGAACGACGAAGTCATGCAGACCATCACCGGGCGCACCGAGCTGCTCGGGCTGCTCGCCCACCCCATCCGGCACAGCCAGTCGCCGCGGATGCACAATCTGGCCATCGCGAAACTCGGGCTCGACTACGCCTACCTGGCCTTCGAGGTGGACGCCGAGGAACTGCCCGCCGCAGTCGAGGCCATGCGGACGCTCAAGGTCCGCGGATGGAACGTCTCCATGCCGAACAAGATGAGGATCCTGGACTGCGTCGACACGATCACCCCCGCCGCGGAGCTCGTCGGCGCTTCGAACACGGTGGTCAACGAGGACGGCCGGCTCACCGCCCACAACACCGACGGCATGGGCGCGATGGAGGCGCTGCGCTTCTTCGACCACGCCCCCGGGGGCCGGACCATCACGATCATCGGCGCGGGCGGCGCGGGCACCGCGGTGACGGTGCAGGCGGCACTGGACGGGGCCGCCAGGCTCAACATCTTCAACCGCAGGGATCCCTTCTGGGACAACGCCGAACGCACGTTGGAGAAGATCAACTCGCGCACCGGCACGGCCGCCGTACTGCACGACCTCGCGGACCAGGACGCCCTGGCGGGAGCGCTGGCCGAGTCCTCGGTACTGATCGATGCGACGAACGTCGGCATGGGCGCACTGGAGGACAGGACAAATCTTCTGGACGTCTCGATCATCCCGCCCGAGGTGTTCGTGATGCACGTGGTCTACTCGCCGGCCGAGACGAGATTCCTGCGCGAGTGCCGGCAGGCCGGCCTGCGGTGCACCAACGGCACCGAGATGATGTACCGCCAGGGCGCCGCCGCCTTCAAACTGTTCACCGGCCACGACATGCCGCTCGACTACGTGCGCGCACGCATGGGCCGGTGAACCGGAACCACCCTCCGACCCGGGCGCGCCTCCGTGAACGGCGCGCACCCGACTCAGCAGAGACTCAGCAGAAAGGGGCCACCATGGCCACGAGAGCTCACAACATGGGAGCCGTGCTCACCCTCTACTTCTCCTACTTCGTGTACGCCATGGGCCTCATCGCCGCCAGCCAGCTGGCCGGTTCGCCGGGCGACGGCTGGGGGCTGTCCGCGGCCTGGGGGGTCGAGGCGAAGGACGTGATCTCGGCCCTGTCGGTGATGGCCATCGGCAAATTCATCAGCTACCCCTTCGCCGGCTTCCTGGCCGACAAGTTCGGCCGCCGCAAGATCGTGCTGGTCGGCATCGCCCTCAACGTGGTCTTCTTCATCCTGCTGCCGCTCTCGCCCAACCGCGCCGTCGGCATGCTGCTCGCGGCGGTCTTCGGTGCCGGCAACTCCTTCCTCGACGCCGGCACCTATCCGACGCTCATGGAGTCGAACCCCTCGAACGCCGGCACGATGAACATCCTCATCAAGATCTTCATCTCGGCGGGGCAGTTCGTGATGCCCTTCCTCATCACGATGGTGGGCACCCAGAACTGGCGCATCGTGCCGATCGCCGCCGGCGTCTACATGGTGGTGATGGGTGTCCTGGCATTCGTCGTCTCCTTCCCCGACTACAAGAAGATCGCGGCCGAGCAACTGGCGGCCCAGAAAGCTGCCGAACAGGGCGCGGAGTCCGGGGAGGGCCCAGCGGCCGCGGTCCGTGCGCGCTTCGCGGTGGAAGGCGTCGTCTGCCTCGTCTTCATCTTCTGCACCAACGGGATCGTCTACCTGGCGAACCAGGCGCTGCCCCAGATCGGCTCCAACATCGCCCATCTGAGCACCTCCCAGGGCCGCAGCCTGACGCAGTTCTTCACATTGGGCTCGGTGGTCGCGGTGCTGCTCACCGCCGCGATCTCCTCCCGCGGCGTCAAGTCGATCAACTTCGTGCCCGTCTACGCCGCGTTCGGCCTGATCTCCGTGCTGCTGCTCAACATCGGCCTCATGCACTCCCTGGCCGGCATGAGGATCACCGCCTTCCTCATCGGCTACTTCGTCTCGGGCGGCATCATGCAGCTCGTGCTCACCGCGATGTCCGACTTCTTCCCGAAGTCCAAGGGACAGATCGTGAGCTGGTACTGGATGGCCGGCGCGGTCGGCGGATTCGTGCTGCCCTATGCGGTCGGGGCCATCGTGCCGAGCACCAAGGACGTCTCGAGCGACGAGGCCACCCACCTGCTGGCCAGCGGCTACACGAACGTGGTATGGCTCGCGGTGGCGTTCAGCGTGATCGCCTTCGCAACCGCAACTTTCGTCTTCATGCGCCATCGTTCGATCTTCCGGGCGATCGAGTCCGCGGAGGCGAAGGCCTGAGTGCCGAGCAGGAGAGGACTGATGGACATGAGAACGGTGCGGCTCAAGGACGTGGTGCTGGGGGAGGGCCTGCCCAAGGTGATCGTGCCGATCACCGGGACGACGGCCGACGAGGTCCTGGCCGCCGCCGAGGCCTTGGCGCCCCACGAGATCGACATCGTCGAATGGCGCGTCGACTTCCTCGGCACGGCCCCCGACACCACGGGGGCCGTCGCACTCGCCGGCCCCCTGGCCGCTCGCCTGGGCGGACGGCCGCTGCTGGCCACCTTCCGGACGGCCGACGAAGGCGGTGAGAAGACGATCAGCGTTCAGGACTACGTCGATCTCAACCTGGCTCTGATCGCCTCGGGTCACGTCGACGCGGTGGACGTCGAGTTCTTCCGCGGCCCGCAAGTGGTGCGGGAGGTGATCGATGCCGCGCACGCCCGGGCAGTGGCGGTGGTGGCGTCCAGCCACGACTTCGCCGCCACACCGCCGGCCGCCGAGATCGTCTCCCGCCTGAGGCGGATGCAGGAGGCGGGCGCCGACGTTCCGAAACTGGCGTGCACCCCGCACGACACCGGCGATCTGCTCATCCTGCTGTCGGCCACCTGGAGGATGTCGGAGCACTACGCCGATCGTCCGATCATCACCATGTCGATGGGCCGCGAGGGAATGCTCTCGCGCATGACCGGTGCCTTCTTCGGCTCGGCCGCCACCTTCGGCATGGTCGGGCGCCCCTCGGCGCCCGGCCAGATCCCCGTCGGGGAGCTCAACCGGATCCTCGGGCTCCTCGGCGAATGGGCGCCGGAGCGCTAGCCGTGTGCCCGCGCCCGCCGCAGGGCCGGGCGCCCGCTCCGGGCGAGGAATGGAGGCTGAATCCATGACCGTGCAGCGTCAGGGCCGGCAGATCGGTGTCATGGTGGTCGACGGCCATGAGATCGTCCGGCGGGGGCTCGGCGTCATCCTCGCGGACGCGCGCGATGTCGAGCTCGTCGGCGAGGCATCGGGCGTCGCCGAGGCCGTGCGGCTGGCGCCGCCGCTGGCGCCGCAGATCGTCCTGGTCGCGCTGAGGCTGCCCGACGGCACGGGGCTCGAGCTGATCTCGCAGCTGCGCGGCGCGCTCCCGGGTTCGCACTTCATCGTGCTCACCGCGGTGGACGACGACGAGGCGATGCGCGAGGCCCTGCTGAGCGGGGCGAGCGCCTATCTCAGCAAATCGCTGCGCGGCATCGAGGTGGTCTCCGCCATCAAGGGCGTCGCCGCGGGGCGGGCCGTGACCGGTCAGCGGCTTCCGCCCCGCCGTCGCGGAGCCGCCGATCTGACCGAGGGCCTGACCCCCTCGGAGCGGCGCGTCCTGGAGCTCATCGGCGAGGGGCTGAGCAATCGCGAGATCGGCGAACGACTGGGAATCGCCGAGAAGACCGTGAAGAACCACATCACCTCGCTGCTGGCGAAGATGGGGCTGCGGCGGCGCACCCAGGCCGCCACCTGGATCGCCACCCGGCGGGCCTCGTCGTGGCGGCGCTGAGCAGCCCGTCCGGTCAGCCCTCGCGGAACTCGATGCCGAAACCGCCGCGGGGGTAGTGCCAGCTGAGCGCGCCGGCCGGCATGACGGCCAGGCAGGTGCCGCACTCCAGGCAGGCCGCGTACTCGACCGAGATCGTGCCGTCGGGCTCCTCGGCGTAGACGTGCGCCGGGCAGACGTCCACCAGCAGCCGGCCGGTGCCGGTGGCCCGCACGATCCGCTGGTTGATCTCGATGTGGCCGAAGTCCTCGTCCGTCTGATAGCTGTTCTGCGCCAAGCGCTCGGTGATGGTGCCCGTGATCTGCGTCATCGTTGTCCTCCTCTCACAGCGCCCGCATGGCCTGCCAGGCGTCCTTGGCCAACTCGGTCATCCTGATCCCCGAACTCCTGAGAGCTGATGCGGCGATGCCGGCGAGATGCCTGCGGGGCGTGGTGTCCAGATCGTAGATGCCGTGCATCACGTCGGCGAGGAGCGTCCCGTAGTCGCGGTAGAGCCGGGGGCTGTCCATCAGGACGGGCAGCCTCGTGTAGAGCTCCATGTCCTGGCCCACGAAGCCCTTCCTCAGCTCCTCGCCGTAGCGGTCCATGGACGTCTGCGAGAAGTCCTGGGCGGCCAGCGCCGCTCCGGCGGCCCGCGCCGCGGCGAGTGCACTGCCAGCAGCCAGGTCCATGCCGCGGATCGTCATCCCGGTGTTGAGCGTGAATCCGCCGGCGTCGCCGATGATGAGCAGACCCGGGCGGGTGAGGTCATGAGCCGCCATCGCCGGACCGTCCTCGATGGTCAGATGGCAGCCGTACTCGAGCAGCTCGCCGTCCTTGAGCAGGGGGGCGATCACCGGATGGGACAGGAAGTGGTCGTGCACGTCCGAGGAGGCCAGGCCCTTGGCCGCCAGATCGTCCAGCCGCAGCACCACGCCCACCGAGACCGAGTCGGTGTTCGTGTAGAGGAAACCGCCGCCGGCGCAGCCCTGGGTGGCATCGCCCACGACCGCGTAGGCGACGCCTTCCTGCCCGGTCAGACGGAAGCGATCCTCCAGCAGCTTCCGGGGGAGCCGGATGACGGACTTCACGCCGACGGCCAAGTGCTTGCGCGGTTCCCTGGCGCGGATGCCGGCCTGCCTGGCGATGAAGGAGTTGACGCCGTCGGCGGCGATCACCACGCGGGCGCGCAGCTCGTCCTCGCCGGCGCGCACGCCCACGATGCGGCCGTCCTCGACGAGCAGCGCGTCGACCTTCACCTGGGGCATCACCATGACACCGGCCTCCTCGCACTGCTCGGCGAGCCAGGCATCCAGCTTGGCGCGCAGCACGGTCACCGCATTCACCGGTTCGGCCAGGCGCTGGTCCCAGTAGTCGATGTTGATCGATGAGCTCTCGTTGAGGAAGGAGAGCACATTACGGGTGATCCGTCGTTCGACGGGGGCCCGGGTGACGAAGTCGGGGAATGCCTGATCCATGACCCGGCAGTAGAAGACGCCGCCGGACAGGTTCTTGGCGCCCGGCTGGTTCCCGCGCTCGATGAGCACCACCTCGTGGCCCGCGCTGGCCAGCTGATGGGCGCAGACGGTGCCCGCGACGCCCCCGCCGATCACGATCGCGTCGAAGACTTCTTCTTCGGCTTTCTCGCCCGTCATCTCGCACCCGCCCGTCAGCTCAGCGCCGCGACGAGGGCCGGGAGCACTTCGTAGAGGTCCCCGACGACCCCGTAGTCGGCGTGGGCGAAGATCGGCGCGTGCTCGTCGTTGTTGACCGCCACGATGGTCCTCGCCTCGCGGGCGCCCGCCATGTGCTGCAGCTGCCCCGAGATGCCCACCGCGACGTACAGATCGGGTCTCACCGACTGCCCCGAGACGCCCACATAGTTTTCCTTGGGCATCCAGCCCACGCCCTCGGCCACGGGGCGGGAGCAGGCCAGCTCGGCGTCGAGCGAGGCCGCGAGGTCCCGGGCGAGCCCCAGATCGGCCTCGGCCCTGAAGCCGCGGCCGACCGCCACGATGCGCTTCGCGGAGGCGAGGTCGGCGCCGGCCGCCGCATCGCTCGTCTCGGCGGTGACGCGGGCCGCGAAGAGCCCGGCCGGCTCGTCGAGGGGCTCGGCGGCCTGTTCGCAGGGGACCTCCGCGCCACCGGGCAGCACGAGTACTGCGGGCCGGTCGGTGCGGACCCTCTCGCGGGCTATCCCGCCGAAGCGGTCGATCTCGAAGAGGCCATCGGCGACGGCGACGACGCCGGTGAGCACGGGCGCGCTCAGGCGGGCCGCGAGGGCTCCGGCGAGCGCGCGCTCCGCGGCCCGATCGGGGATCAGCACCGCATCGCCCGGTTGGGCGTCGACCGCCGCGCAGACCGCCGGTGCGGCGGCTTCGGCGGGCAGCGGCCCGGGCAACGGGATGGTGAGCACTCGGTCAGCGGCGGGCAGGGAGTCCATCCCGACACCGACGATGGTGACGGAGGAGCCGAGCTGGTCGGCCACCGCGAGGGGGCCGGCGATCTGGTTGCTGGTGGTGACGATCCACGTGGTCATGACTGGTTCCTCTCCTCAATCGTTCTCACAGCAGGCCGTCCGCGCGCAGCGCGGAGACGAGCTCTGCGGCGTTGGCGACGGTTTTGTTCCGGCGAGCCCTGGCGGCCGGGCGCGAGCGCTCGGCGACGGCGACCTCGACGCTGCTCAGATCGAGATCGGCAACGGTCACGGTCTCGACCTTCTTCTTGCCTGCCGCGAGGATGTCCTTCATGCCCGGCACCTTGGCCTGGGCGGCGTCCGGGGCGATGGCGAGCACCGCCGGGCCGGTGATCGCGATGGTGCGGGTGCCGCCCGGGACGGCCTGGACGATGGACCAGCCGTCATCGGCCCGTTCGACCCTGGTCACGTCCTGGAAGCACGGCCAGCCGAGATGACCGGCGAGCAGGGCCGGCACGAGCCTGGCGTTCTCGTCGATGGAGGCGTCGCCGGTGAGCACCAAATCGATGCCGTCGATCCTGCGGACCAGGCCGGCCAGGGCCTGTGCGACCCGGGTGCGGTTCCAGTCGGCGCTCTCGTCATCGGCGAGCAGCAGGCCGCGGTCGAGGCCGCGCGACATGGCCGCCTTCCTGGCCATGGAGCCGTTGACGACGGCGGTGCCCACGCAGACGCCGACGAGCTCGCTCCCGGTGGTCGTGGCCAGCTCCCGGCCCACCTGGATGGCGACGGGATCGTACTCGCTCAGCGCGGGCTTGGCACGCGACCAGTCGACGACGCCCCCGGCGTCGACCGACGCGTCCTGCGGATTCGCTGCCCATTTGTAGGCGACGGCAATAGTCATGGCCTTCTCTCCTAGACAGGGTGATCGGGACTGCCTCGTCCCGCTCCGGCGCGGCCCGAGGTTGCCCGGCGAGAAACCGCACCGACTTATTAACTAACCAGTACAATCATAACTGCAAGGATGCTTCGGCACACGGTCTTTGGTCCCAGACGAGGTCTTCCCGGCGAGCCCCGCCCGACCCCGGCGCAGGGCCCACCGACCCTGTGGCCAGCGGGATCGAACCCGATCATGCCGCACGCAATGCTTCCGGGCGCGCCGGGGCGCCCCAGCCGCCCCGGGGAGGGGAGAGTCATGACCCACGGAAGCCCCCGGCTCCACGACGCCGGGGGAGGGGAGTACTCGATACCCGGTTTCGCGGAGCTCACACCGCCCTGCGCCCATGCCTGCGGCGCCCAGGAGCCGGTGCGCGAATGGGTGCTCGCCCTGCAGCGCGACGACGAGGACTCGGTCCACCGCGCCTGGGTCCGCATCGTCGCCGCCAACCCGCTGCCCGCGGTGATGGGGCGGATCTGCTACGCCGACTGCGAGCGCGACTGCAATCGCGGTGCGCTCGACGGCGCCGTGTCGATCCGCGAGCTGGAGGGCCGGGTGGGCGACTACGCCTTGGCGCGGGGCTGGGCGCTGCCCCCGGCGCCGCGTCCGCCCGGCGCCCGGAGCGCCCGGGTGACGGTGGTCGGATCGGGCCCCTGCGGGCTGTCCGCCGCCAGCCGCCTGGCCCGCGCCGGCCACCGGGTCACGCTGTGGGAGGCCCAGCGCGAGCTGGGGGGCCTGCTGCGGCGCGGCATCAGCGGGGAACGCCTGCCGCGCGCCGTGCTCGACGCCGAGATCGACCGCATCACGGC
>NZ_CAUTOU010000043.1:0-19146 GCF_963539965.1 uncultured Propionibacterium sp. | reverse complement strand
GCCGCCAGGTCTGCCGGTGCCGGCCAGCGGCGCATCCAGGCGCGCCAGGGGGCGATGACCCGGGCGACCGGCGTCTGCTGGGCCATGAACTCGCTCACCATGACGCCCCAGGGGCTCGTCGATGGGTCCCGCCAGGGCAGCGGGCGGGCTGCGGTGGCGAACCACCTGTTGACGGCCTCGGTGATCCGCGTCCGCTCGGCGGGGCCGGGCGCGGCGCTCTCGGGGCTGACGACGGGCATGCCGGCCAGCCTATGCGGGCCGGATGCCCCGATCGGGGCAGGACGGCTCAGGGCGAACGCCGGTGAGGCCCCGGCGCCCGAGAACGGCACTGGCGTCGGCGCGCCGTGCGATGTGCGGAGCCGGGCGATGCCGGTGCCGATTTCGGATCGAGGCGGTTCGGATCGGGGGCGGCGGGCTCCGCCGGCCGGGACCCGGCCGGCGGGGATGTTCACGCCTGGCGACAAGGCGCGCCGCACTGTCCCTCGGGCAGGGGCGCCTCATAGCATGAGTGGCATGAACACACTCCTGCATCCGCAGGGGCCCGAGGGCGAGGCCGTGTACTGGCGTCGCCGCGCCGTGATCATGTTCGTCCTCATCGCGATCATCGCGGTGATCAGCCTCATCGCGGGGCGCGTTCGACGCGGCGGGGGCAGTACCGGGGCCGCGGGCTCTGAGACCGCCGCGGCCGGGCAGACCCCCGTCACGGAAGTGCGGACGCCCGGTGCGTCGGTCGTCACCGGCGACGGCCAGTGCGCTCTCGATGATGTCACGCTCGACGTCGTCGTGCCCGACGGCACGGCCGCCGGCCAGGCCGTCGACATGACGGTCGAGCTCGGCGCGAGCGCCGGCGCCCCGTGCTCGCTCGACCTGGGCGAGCACGTCCTGTCGGTCACCGTGGCCTCCGGTACGGACGAGTACTGGAGCACCACCACCTGCACCGACGCAGCACCGGGCGGGCAGATCGCGATCATGGGCGCCGACCCGGTGCCGCTGGTCGTCACCTGGCCGGGCACGCGCGTGGGCCAGGGCTGCGCCGACACCGGCGACGCCGCGGCGGCCGGCAGTTACCTCGTCACCGCCGGGATCGGCGGCACCTATGCGAGCTCGCGGTTCACGTTGAGCTGAGCCCGGTCGCGCCGGAGTGAACCGGGCCCGCCCCCGTCGACGGCCCTGCTGCGGCCCGGTCTGCGCAGGTCGAGCACGCCGAGCGCCTGGGCGACGCTGGAGACCTCGACGACGTCCATGCGGCCGGGCGGTTCCGCCCCGCGATCGCGGCTGCCGGCCGGCACGACGGCCAGCTCGAAGCCGAGCCGGGCGGCCTCGGCGAGACGGCGCTCGAGGCCCGGTACACGGCGCAGGTCGCCGGCCAGACCCACCTCGCCCAGGGCCAGCACCTTGTGCGGGAAGTTGCGGTCGACCAGGGCCGATGCGACGGCTGTCGCGACCGCCAGATCGGCGCTCGGGTCGGTGATGCGCGCCCCTCCGACGGTGCTCACGTAGACGTCGCGGTCGAACAGGCGCAGATGCGCCTTGGACTGCAGCACGGCCAGCACCATCGAGACACGGGAGAACTCGATGCCGTTCGTGACCCGGCGCACCGGCGCCTCCTTGCGCACCGCGGCGGTCAGCCCCTGCACCTCGGCCAGGAGCGGGCGGCGGCCCTCCATGGTGACGGTGACGCAGGTGCCCGGCACGGGCTCGTCATGGCGGGTGGTGAACAGCCCCGAGGGGTCGGGCACCTCGACGATGCCGTTCCCGGCCATCTCGAAGCAGCCCACTTCGTCGGAGGGGCCGTAGCGGTTCTTGACGGCGCGCACCATGCGGAAGCCCGAGTGGCGGTCGCCCTCGAAGCTGAGGACGACGTCGACCAGGTGCTCCAGCGTGCGGGGACCGGCGATCGCGCCGTCCTTCGTGACATGGCCGACGATGACGACGGCCATGCCGCGGGCCTTGGCCACGCGCACGAGGGCGGCGGTCACCTCGCGCACCTGCGCGGAGCCGCCCACGATGCCGTCGGCCTGGGCGGCGCCGACGGTCTGGATCGAGTCGAGCACCATGAGCGTCGGACCGGTCTGCTCGATGTGGCCCAGTACGGTGCCGAGGTCGTCCTCGGCGGCCAGGTAGAGCTCGTCGGCCAGCGCCCCGGTGCGTTCGGCGCGCAGGCGCACCTGCGAGGCCGACTCCTCGCCGGTGATGTACAGCGTGCGGCTGCCGTTGCGCGCCCACTGGGCGGCCACCTCGAGCAGCAGCGTGGACTTGCCGACGCCCGGCTCGCCGGCCAGCAGGACGACGACGCCCGGCACCAGGCCCCCGCCGAGCACGCGGTCGAGCTCGCCGATGCCCGTCAGGCGCCGGTCGGCCGCCTGCGCGGAGACCTGTGCGATCGGCATGGCCCGCGAGGCCGGCTGGTGGGTGGCGACCGGGGCGGGCCCGGGCGCGGCCCGCTCGGCGACGCTGTCCCAGGCCTGGCACCTGCCGCAGCGCCCGACCCATACGGGGCTCGTCCACCCGCATTCGCTGCACCGGTAGGCGTCCTGCTTCTTGGCCATGCCCCAACAGTAGGGCGCGCCACTGACGTTTCCCGCTCCGGGCGGCCGGCGCTCACCCACCTGCGACCCGGTCTGTTCCCGCAGGACCGGGCGGTCATCGGGGTGGCGTGGCCGGCAGGAGCAGGAGCCCGTCGCGGGAGGCCGACCGGTCCCGTCGCGGCGGTCGCTTCCGATGAGGATCCGGGCGAGGGGCCCGGCCGCTCGCTCAGATCCTGACGACGCCGCGCGAGGGCGTCGAGAAGGCCACCGCGCCGATGCCCGGGCGCCCGGCTCATCCGGCCGCCGCCGGATGGTCGAGCACCTCGGCGACCTCGATGCAACGCCCGCCGGCGAGCGGGATGATGTCTTGCGCGTGCCGCACCGGGGGTGGGATCCGCCGTCCTTGGGCTCGGCGGCGAGCCGTTCGCCGAGACTCCTCGCCGCCGGGGTCAGCCTCGTTCGCCATCGAGCGCGGCGAGGTCGTCGCCCGAGACTCCTCGCCGCCGGGGTCAGCCCCTCGGGACCCGCCGCGAACGTCAGATGGTCCGGGTGCATGTGCATGCCAGCATTGTTCCAACCGTCCGCGCCGGGTCCACTAACCTTGTCAACGGCCCGGCGTGTGCGTCGGGGCGTCCCGGGCCGCGTGTTCCGGCAGTGCGCCCCGGGCGCACCCCGACGGGAGCGGAGGGGCCATGAGGCGGATGCTCATGCGGCTGTCGCGCCTGGACCGTTTCCACCGCCTGCTCGTCGGGGCCCCCGCCACTCGCGAGCTGATCAGCCGTTATGTTGCCGGTGAGACGCTCGGCGAGCTCACCGATGTGCTCGCCGACCAGCGCTGCAAGGGCCTGGCGGTGGGCGTCGACGATCTGCTCGCCGACGCCGCGGACGGGTCGGCCGCCGCGGCCAACGAGCGCTCCTACCTGGGCTGCATCGACGCCATCGCCGAGGCCGGGCTGGCCGATGGCGCGGACATCAGCGTCAGGCCGTCCGCCCTGACCGTTCCGGGCGACGGGCGCGGGGAGCCCCTGCGCTCCCGGTTGGTGCGCATCTGCGCGGCGGCGGCGCGGGCGGGTGCCGACATCACCCTCTCCATGGGCGGGGAGGACGTCGTCGAGGACACCCTGGCGATGGCCGGATGCCTGCGCGGGGATTTCCCGCGCACCGGGGTGGCCCTGCTGGCCGGTCTGCGCCGCACCGAGTCCGACTGCCGCGCGCTGGCCACCGCGGGCGCCCGCATCCGCCTCTGCAAGGGCAGCAGGGGCGAGGGCCGCGGCAGCTTCACCAGCAGCCATGCCGTCGACCTGTCGTACGTGCGCTGCCTGAGGGCGCTCATGGCCTCGGACGCCTATCCGATGATCGCCACGCACGACCCCAGACTCGTCGAGATCGCCCTCGACCTGGCCGGGCGGCGTCACCGCGGGCCGGCCGAGTACGAGTTCCAGATGTTCTACGGGGTGCGCCCGCTCGAGCAGCGCCGTCTGGCCGACATCGGCCGGACGATGCGCACCCATGTGCCGTTCGGCCCCGCCTGGTACGCCTACTTCCTGCAGCGTGTGGCCGACCGCCCCGCCAATGGGGCGCTGTACGCGCGCAGCCTGCTGGGGCGCCGATGAGCGCCGGGGGAAGCGTCCCGGGGGGCCCGCACGAGGCCGTGGCCGGCGGGGCGACGGCCGCTCGTCGCCGCCCGCACCTGGGCCTCGAGACCGTCGGCGTGCTGGCCGTCTGCCTGGGCCGGTCGGCGGTCTACTCGGTGCTGTCGATCCTCGACAAGCTGACGCTGGGCCCGGCCCTGAACCAGCAGACGACCACCATCAACGACTCGGCGACGCCCGACCGCCCCTGGCTCGACCTCGCCTACAAGCTGGCCGACTACCTCTTCCTGGCCGCCCCGGCGGTCATCGCCCTGTACCTGCTGTGCACCACCTGGCGCCCGGGGCGCGAACCGTGGCGGGCGATCGGCCTGGACGGCGGCCGCGCCGGCCGGGACGCGGGCGCCGGCGTGGTCCTGGCCGCCGCGATCGGCATCCCGGGGCTGGCCTTCTACGTCCTCGCCCGCTGGGTCGGCATCAATACGAACGTTGCGGCCGGCAACCTGGCCGAGCACGTCTGGACCGTCCCGGTGTACGTCCTGGCGGCCTTCGCGAACGGTCTGCTCGAGGAGACCGTCATGGTCGCCTACCTGCTCACCCGCTGGCGCCAGTGCGGCTGGCGGCCGGGCGCCGCGATCCTGGTCAGCGCCCTGATCCGCGGCTCGTACCATCTGTACCAGGGCTTCGGCGGCTTCATCGGCAACGCCGTCATGGGCGCCGCCTGCTGCCTGTACTGGCGCAGGACCGGGCGGTTGTGGCCGCTCATCGTCGCGCACACCCTGCTCGACGTCGTCAGCTTCGTCGGCTACGCCCTGCTGCACGGCGCGGTCGGCTGGCTGTGAGTCCCGCGCGGGCGCGCCCCGTTCCCCGAGGCCATCCGCCGCGGGGGCCGCCGGTGCACGCGATTAGGCTTGGACCCATGCGAGTCGGTGTCTTCGGAGCAACAGGTCAGGTCGGCGGCGTGATGCGCACGCTGCTCGACGAGAGGGACTTCCCCGTCACGCGGATGCGTTATTTCGCGTCGTCGCGCGGCGCCGGGCGCGAGCTGCCCTGGAAGGGCCGGGAGATCACCGTCGAGGACATGGCGACGGCCGATTTCAGCGGCCTCGACGTGGCGATCTTCTCGGCCGGCAAGGGCGCCTCCGGCCAGTACGCCCCCGAGGTCGCCGCCGCCGGCGCCACCGTCGTCGACAACTCCTCCTGCTGGCGCATGGATCCCGAGGTCCCGCTGGTCGTCTCCGAGGTCAACCCCGGTGACGCCGTGGACCCGCCCAGGGGCATCATCGCCAACCCGAACTGCACCACGATGGCGGCCATGCCGGTCCTCAAGCCCCTGCACGACGCCTGGGGCCTCATCCGCCTGGTCGTCTCGACCTATCAGGCCACCTCCGGGTCCGGCCTGGCCGGCGTGCGCGCCCTCGAGGACCAGACCCGTGCGGCCTGCGAGGGCGACATCCACGGGCTCACCTTCCACGGCGACGCGATCGCCTGCCCCGGCGACCCGGGCCCCTACGTCGCCCCGATAGCCTTCAACGCGGTGCCCCTGGCGGGCAGCCCGGTCGACGACGGCTCGCTGGAGACCGACGAGGAGCAGAAGCTCCGCAACGAGTCCCGCAAGATCCTGCACATCCCCGAGCTGGCCGTCGCCGGCACCTGCGTGCGCATTCCCACGTTCACCGGCCACGGTCTGTCCGTGCATGCCGAGTTCTCCGACTCGGTGAGCGTCGAGGGCGCCGTCGAGCTGCTCGAGGACGCCCCCGGAGTCCGGCTCGAGGACGTGCCGACCCCGCGAGGCGCCGCAGGCATCGATCCGAGCCTGGTGGGGCGCATCCGCATGGACCAGTCGGTCCCCGGGGCCCGGGGACTGGTCATGTTCATCGCGGGCGACAACCTGCGCAAGGGCGCGGCGCTCAACGCCATCCAGATCGCCGAGCTCGTCGTGGCGGGCAAGGCCTGAGCATGACCGCGCGGCAGACGGCGGGCCGTCCGCCCCTGGAGGGGGCCCGGCTCGCCTTCCTGGGCGCCGGCGCGATGGGCGGGGCCGTCGTGGCCGGGCTGGTCGCCGCCGGGCACGACCCCGAACTGATCTGCGTCACCAGCCGCACGCCCGCCACCCGCGACGCACTCGCCGGACGGCTCGGCGTGCGGGCCCTCGCCTCGAACACCCGGGCCGCGCAGTGGGCCGATGCCGTCGTCCTCGGCGTCAAGCCCCATGCGGCCGGTGCTCTCCTCGACGAGATCCGCGGGCAGGTGGGCGACGGGACGCTCGTGGTGAGCCTGTGCGCCGGTCTGTCCACCGGCACCCTCGAGTCCCACCTGGGCCCGGGGGCGCGCGTGGTGCGCGTCATGCCGAACACGCCGTCGGCCGTGGGGGCGGGCATGGCCGGCGTCAGCGCCGGCGCCCGTGCCACGCGCGCTGATCTGGACGCCGCCGTCGCGCTGATGAGCGCCGTCGGGCGGGCCGTGGTGATCCCCGAGCCGCAGCAGGACGCGCTGGCCGCGATCAGCGGCTCGGGCCCGGCCTGGGTGTTCCACGGCATCGAGGCCCTCGTCGAGGCGGCCGTCGCCCAGGGGCTGCCGCGTGCGCTGGCCACCGAGCTGGTCGTCCAGACGGTGAAGGGCTCGGCCCTCCTGCTCGAGGCCACCGGCCAGCACCCCTCGCTGGCCCGCGAGGCGGTCACCTCGCCGGGCGGTACCACCGCGGCCGGGCTGCACGTGCTCGACGAGCGCGCGGTGCGCGCCGCCATCGCCGACGCGGTCGACGCCAGCGTGCGGCGGGCCGCCCAACTCGGTTGACCGGCCCGGCCGGCCCCGAACGGGGGATACGGCATCGGGGGGCGCGAGTCACCGCAGGGCCGCCTCCTCACCGGGCCCGGTCGGCGTGGGCCGAGGCACGATGGCGGGTCGGGCGCGGGGAGCCCCGCGCATCGGCGGTCAGGGGCCTGTCGCCATCGACGCGAACAGCTCCCGCACCCGGGCGAAGTCGGCGCGCACGTCCACCTCGTCACTGATGCGCCCGCCGTCGAGGTGGACGAGCCGGTCGCAGGCGGCGGCGATCAGCTCCAGGTCGTGCGTCACCACGAGCACCGCCCGGTCCGCGGCGATGCGCCGCAACAGGGCCGCCACCCGCTCCATGCCCTCCAGGTCCAGGCCGCTCGTCGGCTCGTCGAAGACGAGGAGACGCTTGTCGCAGGCCACCGCCGTGGCGACCGCCAGACGCTGCTTCTGCCCGCCCGAGAGGTTCGCCGGGTGCCTGTCGGCGAGCCCGGCCAGGTCCAGTTCGCCGAGCAGTCCGGTCACGTCGACCTCCTGCGGCCGGGCCAGCCCGAAGGTCACCTCGGATGCGACGTCCTCGGCGAAGAGCTGGTGCCCGACGTCCTGGAAGACCATCGCCGCGCCGTGCGAGAGCGTCCGCCGCGGGCCCCGGGCGCCGTCGATGGTGATCCGCCCGCCATCGGTCCTGACGAGCCCGCACAGGGCCCGGCTCAGCGTCGTCTTGCCGGCACCGTTCGGGCCGGTCAGGGCGAGCACCTCGCCCGGGCGCACGACCAGGTCGACGTCCTCCAGCACCCGTCGTCCGCCCCGCCGGACCGACAGGCCGGCGGCCCGGAGCAGGGGGCGGGCGGGGCTCGGCTCCCGGGCCGCCGGGCGCCGGGAGGGCCCGACATCGTCCATCGAGCGCGCCCGCAGTCCCAGCCGCGAGAACTCCTCGCCGCCGAGGCACGCGAACTCGGCGGCGCTCAGCACCCGGTCGATCCGCCCACCGGACAGCACGCAGTAGCGGTCGGCCAGTCCGGCGAGCCATGAGAGCCGGTGCTCGGCCACCAGCACCGCGCACCCGGCGTCCCTGGCCGTGGCGACGTGCTCCCGCAGGGCCCCGATCGCGCCCGGGTCGAGATTGCTCGTCGGCTCGTCCAGCACCAGGGCGCCCGGACGCATGGCCCAGGCCGAGGCGAAGGCGACGCGCTGCTTCTCGCCGCCCGACAGGGCGAACAGGTCCCGCCCCGCCAGATCCTGCAGTCCGAGCTCGTCGATCACCTCATCGGTGCGGGCCCGCAGCCGTTCGAACGGCCAGCCGGCGCTCTCCATGCAGAAGGCGATCTCGCCCGTCACCGCAGTGTTGAAGAACTGGGTGCTCGGGTTCTGGAAGACCGATCCGACGAGTTCGGCGATCCGCCAGGGCTCCAGCCCGGCGGCGTCCCGGCCGCCGAGGAGCACCCGGCCGCTCAGCGTCCCGGGGAAGAACGAGGGGGCCAGTCCGTTCACCAGGCGGGTGATCGTCGTCTTGCCGCAGCCCGAACGCCCGCACAGAACGAGCAGCTCGCCCGGTGCGACGGACAGGTCGATGCCGCTCACCCCGGGCGCCCGCCCGGCTCGCGGGCCGTGCCGTTCGTAGCTGAAACGGACCCCGTGCAGCTCGATCATGCGACCGCCCGGAGCACGACGGCGAGCACCAGGGCCAGGGCGCCCGGCGCGATGACCAGCACGTCGACCGGGGCGAATCCGATGCGGGTGCAGCAGGTGCGCCGCGCCGGGTTCTCGATGCCGCGCGCCACCGCCGCCATCGACAGCTCGTCGGCCGCGTTCGACGCACTCATCATCAGCGGCACGTAGATGCAGTCGATCGTCCTCATCGGGTGGCGCGCCAGACCGATCGGCCCCGGGTCGACGCCGCGCAGACGCATCGCGTCCCTGATCGACGCCCAGTCGGCCCTCACCGTCGGCACGTAGCGCAGCATGACGGTCATCGGGATGATCACCTGGCGGGGCATGCGCATCGCGATCAACGCACTCATGAACTCGTTGACCGGCGTCGTCGAGACGGTCACCGCGGCGACGAGCCCGCACGGCAGGACCTTGCGCGCCAGCGCGAGGAAGGCGTTGAGCATCGTCCGAAGCGCCACGCCGTCCAGATAGGGCACCGCCTGCACGGCGGCCATCGTCAGCGCGTGACCGGCGAGCACCACCAGCCCCGTCCTCGGGCGGCGCAGGACCAGTGCGAAGATCGTCGCCAGCGCCATGAGGGCGAACTCGAACCACACCGTCGGGCTGAGGGCCATCGCCACCGCCATGGCCAGCAGGACGAACAGCTTGCTGCGCGGATCGGCCCGCCCGGTGCGCTCCCGGCCCTCACCGCCCCTGCCGTCCGGCGTCATGACTCGAGCGCTCACCCGGCCGTCACACCGGCCCTCTCGAACTGGCGGCGCAGCAGGCGCATGCCGAGCAGGCCGCTGACGAGCGCGCAGACGATGGTACCGGTGAGCATGGCCAGCAGCATCCAGCCGGTTCCGGTGGCGAGCATCGTGTCCATGTACGCCCGCTCGGTGCCCCTGCCGATCAGATAGGCGGCGTAGGCGTCCGGGTTGATCCACAGCATCGAGTAGGAGCCCATGGGGTTGAGGCTGAAGATCACGAAGCTGAGCAGGTTGAGGCCCCGGTTGCGGAAGCGGCCGGCGCCGGCGACCAGATCACCGACGACGCCCAGGACGACGCAGGCCGCCGCCCAGCCCCAGTACATGCCGGTGACGAACAGGAGCAGACCGAGGACGAGGCCGACGATGACGACCGGCCCGTGCTTGGGCACCTTGGCGATGAGCAGCAGGTAGATCGGACCGGTCAGCAGGGCCGCGGCCGCGGGCATTGCGAAGGTGAGCACCGGGTTGGGCGCCAGGAAGGCGCTGCCGATCATGGTGAAGACGAGCATGAGCGCGGTGAAGACGCCGCAGGTGATGAGATCGCGGGCCGTGAGGCGTCCGGGGGCGCTCCGCGCGGCTCCGGTGGTGGGGTCGGCCATGTCCACTCCTCCGCTTAGGCGAGGCTAAACTGTTGATCGCCGGATCAGTCTAGGAGTCGCGGTCCCGCCTGGGCCCCGACGGCGCTCCGACGCGTCCGAACGACGCACGGAGGCGTCCCATCGCCGTATCCGGCCGACGGGCCGGGCCGCGGCGCGACGACGGGCGGGGGTGACGATGAAGCTCTTCCAGCACTCCGAGCTGCTCCGGACGGGCTTCTCACCCGCTGAGCCGGCGATCGGCCCGGGGTGGAGGAGCTTCGAGACCGACAACGAGCACATGAGCGGGTGCTTCCACTCGTTCTCGCCCGCCGACGCCGAGTGGGCGATCAGCGTCCACGACTTCACGATCGCCCGGGACGCGCTCGTGCGCCTCCGGTTGCCGCGCTATCTGACCGTCTGCTGGTTCGGCTCGATCCTCGGCCGCCAGCTCACCCCGCCCAGGCCACTGCACGCCGACAGCATCTGGGGTCACGGCATCGGCGAGGGGCCGTGGGAGGGGCTCGTGCGCGGCGGCGTGCCCGTCCGCTCGGTCTCCATCGAGGTCAGCCCGGTGTTCTCGAGCCGCTTCCTCGACGAGGAGTACTCCGGCCGGTTCGCCGATGTCGCCGCCGCCTTCCGCCGCCTCGGCGTGGACGACGACTTCCCGGCCATGAGGGCCCTGCTGTCCGAGCTGTGGCCCCGGCCCGGCGGCGCCCCGCGCGGGAGGCTCCACTACGAGGCGAAGGTGCTCGAGGCGATGGACCTGGTCGTCGGGCGCACCCGCGGCACCGGGGGCGGGCGCCGCCTGCGGCGGGCCGATGCGGAGAAGCTGCACGCCGTCGTGGCCTACATCGACGAGCACCTCGACCAGCGGCTGAGCATCGACGAGCTGGCGCATCTGGCCTGCATGGGCCCCACCAAGTTCAAGGCCGATTTCCGGGCGGCGAACGGATGCACCGTCGGGCAGTACATCCAGGCCAGCCGCATGAGCCGTGCCGAGGCGCTGCTGAGGGACTCGGACTTGGCGATCGGGCGGATCGGACGGCTGGTCGGCTACCGCTGCGCGAGCCGTTTCTCTCAGCTCTTCAAACGCGAGAAGGGCATGCTGCCCAGCGACTTCCGTCGCGCCCGGAGCCCCGCGTGAGGACCTGGTCAGGTCCCGCCACGTGCCCTCTCCGCAGGGCGCGCGGACCGGTCGACCGCCCCGGTGAGGCCCTGCCCGCGCGGGTCCGGCCTCGCCGGCGGGGCGCTCCGAGCGGGAAGCGGATCCGCTGCTCCGCCGGGATTTCCGGCGGAGCGCCCGGCAGGGTAGACTCATCCCGTTGTCTGCCC
This sequence comes from uncultured Propionibacterium sp., assembly GCF_963539965.1. Taxonomy (NCBI): domain Bacteria; kingdom Bacillati; phylum Actinomycetota; class Actinomycetes; order Propionibacteriales; family Propionibacteriaceae; genus Propionibacterium; species uncultured Propionibacterium sp. The sequence continues at coordinate 7,924 of NZ_CAUTOU010000043.1, read as the reverse complement.
GGCGCGGTGGTCGTGCCGCCGGCGCCAGGCGGTTCAGGAATCAGCAGAGGCCCCGGGGCCCGGATCGTCGGGTCGAGGCCCGGAGACTACGGAAGGTCCACAGTGGGTTCGGTCATCAAGAAGCGTCGCAAGCGCATGGCTAAGAAGAAGCACCGCAAGCTTCTCAAGAAGACGCGCATCCAGCGTCGTCGCGCTGGCAAGTAAGGTCTTCTGATCCCAACCCACCGGGCCGGCCGCGTGCATCCCGCGCGTGGCCGCGCTCATCGCATGATCTCCTCCCGGCACCGCGGCGGTGCGCCCCGGCGGGGGGCCGTGCGTGGGGGAGGCCGCAATGAGCCAGCCAATGAGTCAGGACGGCACCGGCGGGGACGAGCCCGAACGTCCCGGCGTCGCGGGCCGCGTCATCTTCGCCGGCGCCCTGCCGAGCGCGATCCATCAGCTGACTCTCTCCTGCCTGCGCGCGATCCGGCGCGCCGACGTGCTCATCACCAGCACGATCCTTCATGAGGCCCTCCTGGGCGCCGCCATCGGCGGCGCTCCTTCGTGCAGGCTCGTCCTCGACCCCGAACAGCCCGCAGAGCTCGAGCTGAGCTGCGCCTCGCAGGGCCGTACGGTGGTGCGCCTGGTCGAGGGCGATCCCCTCTTCGAGGGCGGGATCGCCGACGAGGCCAGCGCCTGCTCCCGGGCGGGCCTCGCCATCGAGATCCTGCCCGGCGTGCCCACGCTCATCGCTGCGGCGGGTTTCGCCGGCGTGCAGCTGGGCAATCGCCCCGCCCGCCTGGTGCTCGTCGCGCCCGGGGACGACGACATCCGGCTCCCCACGCTCGGCGTGCTCGCCGTGCGCTGCGAGCTGCGCCAGGTCTCGGCGGTCGCCCGGGCCGCGCTCGAGGCGGGCAAGCAGGTTCACGAGAAGACGCTGCTCACCCTGGCCGGCGGCACCTTCCACCAGGAGACCCGGGCCGGCGTCATCGGCGACTTCCTCAAGCCGGCCGGGCCGGCCGAGAGCGGCGACCAGCCCGTCTTCCTGTTCATCGGCGACGACCTGGCCGACCGCGCGCCCGGCCTGGACTGGTTCGAGACCCAGCCGCTGTTCGGCTGGCGCGTCCTCGTGCCCAGGACCCGCCAGGACTGCACCGAACTCGTCGAGCGCCTGGCCGCCTACGGCGCCACCGCCGAGGAGGTGGCGACGATCGCCGTCGAGCCGCCCCGCAACCCGGCCCAGCTCGACAAGGCCCTGCGCGGCCTGGTCGACGGACGCTACGAGTGGATCATCTTCACCAGCCGCCACGCCGTCGACGCCGTCTTCGAGAAGATCGGCCAGTACGGCCTCGACTCGCGCGCCCTGTCCGGCCTGCGCATCGCAGCGGTGGGCCAGGACACCACCGAGGCGCTCACCCGCCGGGGCATCGTCCCCGACCTGCACCCGAGCGATGTGCACACCGTCGCCGGGCTCGCCGCCGAGTTCCCGGCCTTCGACGACGTGCTCGACCCCATCAACAAGGTCTTCATCCCGCGCGCCGACATCGCCACCGAACCGCTGTCGGTCGGCCTGGCCGAGCTGGGCTGGGACGTCGACGACGTCATCGCCTACCGCACGGTGCGCGCCGCCCCGCCGCCCGCCCCGGTGCGCGAGGCCATCAAGACGGGCCGCTTCGACGCCGTCGCCTTCACCTCGAGCACCACCGTGCGCAACCTGGTCGGCATCGCCGGCAAGCCGCACAACCTGTCCGTCATCGGAGCCATCGGCCCGGCCACCGCGGACACCTGCGGCGAGTACGGCATCCGCGTCGACACCGTCGCCGCGTACCCCGGCCAGGTGCAGTTGGCGGACGCACTGGCGGCCTTCTCCGGCAAGCGGGCCGAGCAGCTGCGGGCCGCGGGCAGACCGGTCGTGCGCCCCTCGATGCGCCGACGGCGGCGCAGTGGCCGCTGAACCGCCCGAGCAGACCGCCGACCGGTGGAGAACCGGAGGAGGAGCACCAACCGATGAGCGAGCGAACCATCGTCCATGTCATGCGGCACGGCGAGGTGCACAATCCCGACGGCATCCTGTACGAGCGGCTGCCCGGCTTCCGGCTGTCGGCCAACGGGCTGGCCATGGCCGAGGCCGTCGCCGAGGCCTTCGCCGATGTGCCGCTGACCCACCTGCGCACCAGCCCGCTGCAGCGGGCCCTCGAGACCATCGCGCCCTTCGCGGCCACCCGCCCCGGGCTCGAGGTCGTCACCGACGAACGCCTCATCGAGGCCGGCAACCGCTTCGTCGGGCAGGTCTTCGGCAGGCACCACGCCGCCCTGTGGCGGCCCCGCAACTGGCCGATGATGCTCAACCCGCTGCGGCCGAGCTGGGGGGAGCCCTTCACCGACATCGCGCGGCGCATGACGGCGGCCCTCGTCGACGCCGCTCTGGCCGCAGGCCCCGGCGGGCAGGCCTTCGTCGTCTCCCACCAGTCGCCGATCTGGATCGCCCGCCGCGCGCTCGAGGGCAAACGGCCGGCGCACCTGCCCGGCACCCGCACCTGCTCGCTGGCCTCGGTCACGAGCTTCCGCTTCGAGGGCGTCCACTGCGCCGGCATCACCTACTCCGAGCCGGCCGCCCACCTGCTGGGCGCCGACGGGAACGCGGCGTTCAGCTCGGGCGATTGAGCCGGAGGCGCGCCCGCCGCGCGTCGCGGGGGCGACGGCGCGGGAATCGGCTCTCAGGCGCCGCGCCGCGCCGTGGACGCCGTCTCGGCGCCGTGGGGCCCCGAAGAGGAGGACGTGGATGATGAGCATGTGGAGCCGGTGGGGCCCACCCGTTCGCGCCAGCCGTCGGCGAGCGGCGAGACCGCAGCCGGCAGTGCCGCGGAGGGGGGCGGGACGGTCGTCGGAAGAACTCACCCCGCCGTGTACGGGACAGGGGGAGCCAGGCGAGTCTGACCGTATGTGCGGGTCGACCTCGGAGGGCAGCCGTCAGATCCCTTAAGGGTTTGCTGGAGCAGGCAAGGTCGGTCAGCTCGTCCCGGGAAGGGCCAGGCGCGGAACCCGGGGCCGGTGCTCAGTAGCGGTGGCGGGCTGGATCGACGGGGCGAGGGGAGAGATAGCTTTGGTCTTGCGATGGCTCATCGAGTGCGGTGGAGAGTCTGTCGCACATGCGAGTGTCTCATGGCCGTTGACCTGAAACGCCGTATGACTTGCGTTCCGGCGATCAGACCGGAGCGCTGAACATCATGCGCGAAAGGATGATGAAATGGATGAAGTGAACGAGCCGAAGCCGTTCAAGAGCGACCTGGCCGTGTGCGCGGTGGTGATCGAGCGCGGCGGCCGCCCATGAGGCGGGTGACGTTGAGGGGAAGTCCAGCGCGGTGATCCGGATGGGATCAGCGGGTTCGTCCGGTTCTTCGTCTTTTGGAGTAAAAATGCCGATCATCAAGGTCAATGATCTCTCCTTCTCCTACGCCAGAGCTCGAGAGAGCGTGTTCAGTAGTTTCTCCTGGACGGTGGACCGGGGGGAGTGCATTGGGATCCTGGGGCACAACGGGGCCGGGAAGACCACGCTCCTGAAACTTCTATACGGAGTGCTGAGACCTTCTCGGGGGAGTGTCCAGATAAACATCCATGACGTCGCCTCTTATCGAGAGATTTTCTTGTTGTCCGGAAGATTCGGGTTGGATCGTCAGGTGTCCCTTCACGAGAATTTAGAATTTCGGAGGAGATTGTTCGGGACTGCTGGGTTCGATGATTTGAAAGGCTATTGGATGGATCGCCTGGGTTTCACCGAATACGCGCACAAGAGAATCTTCACCCTGTCGGCGGGGCTCGAGATGCGGGCACAGTTGGTTGCCGGCCTGTGCCTGAATCCCCGCTTGATCCTTCTCGACGAACCGACCAATTCGATGGACCCGGCTACCAGGGAGACCGTGATCTCACTGCTGAACGGGATGCGGGCCGAAGGCAGGACGTGTCTCTTCGTCACGCATGACCTGGAGTTTGCCCGAAGGGTGTCGTCACGCGTGATGATCCTGCACGAGGGGGCCATCGTGGTTGATGATCCTGTTCGTGGCTCAGTTTCTCCGGAAGAGTTCACAAAACGTTATCTGCATGTGACGGAGGGTAGGGGCACTCGGGACTTATCATGTTGAAGGCCTACTGGTATCGTGATGTTCGTACTGTTGTCAATAGCCCTAGGAAAATTCTCTGGAATTTCATTGGAGTGACGGTCCTCATCCTGCTCATGCGGGTTTCAGCAGCTGGATCCAGCGCTGCGCTCTTGGGCTCGGATTTCGTGCGCCTGGTTCTTCTCAGCCTGATTGGGATCGTATCCTTCATGGATGTCTACTCCGATTCGATCGCCAAGGACAAGCGAAGCGGTGTACTCGCCTACACGATTTTGAGTGGAGGGAGTCCCGTTGCTTATTCTCTGGTCAAGATCCTTGTGCCTCTGATCGTCTCCGTGACGTGCACGGCGGTCGGAGGCCTCGGTTATATGTTTTTCGTGTCGAAAATCTCTGTCGATCTCCGGTCCTTCACTCGGCTGTGCGCCTTCGTGATGCTCGCTGTTGCGGTGTCGATGGCTTTGGTGTTCCTGCTGAATGCGAGTTCTGACATTGACGTCCGGGCCAGCCCATTGGGCATGTTGCTCCCTATGGGGATCAATCTTCCGATCATATATCTTGCAAGCCCCTTCCAGCGATTCGGGCGTTATTGTTTGATTTCAGCTGTAATCGCTCTGATCCTGTGGGGCGCTGGAGTCTTGTTCCTTCGTGGACGGTTCAGCAATAACCTCTTTGAAGCATCTCCATGAGGAGGCGCGGTGATCACTCGAGAGGTTCGTGAGGGTTCTGGAGTGGAGCAGGTCTTTCGGACAGCGGACGGGGGTTGTTTCGGGCTGCTTCGTCGTGTCGTCTCCGCTCGGTGCCGACTCGGCCTGGGGCCTGGTGCGGCCGTCGTGGGACGGGGTCGTGTCCTGTGCGGGTTGTCTCGTGCGGGTTCCGTGCGCCGTCCCGGCTCCCCGCGCGCCTCCGAGGGGACCGCCTCGCCGACGGGGCCGTCCCGTCCGGCACCCGGCTCCCCGCGCGCCTCCGAGGGGGCCGGGACCGGTGCCGGCGCGGGCACGCTGGCCGGAACCGTGGGAAGAGGCTCTGGGCAAGCCTCCATGCGCTGGAGGAGGAGAGACCGGTTTCGGTGCATTCGCTGCGCCCGCTGGAAGTCCTCGACCGGAGCCGTGACCTCCGAGGCATTCCGTCGATTGCTGCGAGGCCTGTCCACAGCCGGGGAATCGGCGCTCAGGCGTAGCGCCGCGCCGTGGACGCCGTCTCGGCGCCGTAGGGCCCCCCGAAGAGGAGGGCGTGGATGATGAGCATGTGGAGCCGGTGGAGGCCCACCCGTTCGCGCCAGCCGTCGGCGAGCGGCGAGACCTCGTCGTAGCCGGCGATGATCCGCTCCAGGTGCCGCTGACCGAAGACGCCGAGGGCCGCCAGGTCCGTCTCCGCGTGCGCTCCTTGGGCGAGCGGGTCGATGAGGACGCCGACGACATCGCCGTGCTGCGGCCCCGGGCCCCCGGCGCCGCGAATCGTGGTCGCCCCGCCCGTGTCGTCGTCGAGCGGGCCCCGGCCGGCGCGCGACGGCGCCCAGGCGAGCGTCTCGCTGCGCGGCACCCACATGACATTGCCGTTCCACAGATCCCCGTGAGTGCGGGCGACCGCGACCCGGTCGCCGCGTTCGCGGGCCGCGCGGCGGACGAGCGCGGGCTGCTCGGAGTCGTAGTCTCCGGCGCGCAACCGCTCGCACACCCGTTCGAGGACGGCGACGCCGCCGGCGCTCAGCGCCCCGCGGTCCCGGCAGGGCCGCAGGTAGGGGACGAGGCGGTCGTCGGCGAAGAACTCCCCCCAGCGGCGCGGGGCGGTTCCCTCCGGCTCGGGCGCGCAGGGGCGGATCCGCACGTCCGAGCGGCCCATCCGGGTACGGCCGTCCCAGCCGGGCGGGGCGACGCCGAAGGCCGGGGCGCCCGCGGCGTGCGTGACGGCGAGGGCCCGCCCGAAGGCCTCCGCGGCGGATGCGGTCGCGGGGACCGCGGTCAGCCGGGGCTCCTCGATCCAGCCCGTGCCGCGCACCACTGGGACGACGTGGGCGCCGCCGTCCGCCATCGCCTCCGCCAGCCAGGTCAGGCCCAGCGCCTCCAGCCCGGTTGCGCCGGGGTGGTCGTCCCGCTTGCGGATCATGGGGCCCATCCTGCTCATGGCAGCATCCTCCCACCCGTGTCCGGCGGGCCGAACCTCATTCCTGATTCCTGCATCACTGCGGCATGACCGCGGTGTCGCACCGCATCCGCAACCTTGGCGAGGAACCTGTCCTCATGGTCCGGGCCGGGGCCCGGACCGCCTCCTGGGCACCGTCGACATCCGCACCTGCCCTGCGGGCGGCCGTGCAAGGATAGGGGGCATGGCCCAAGACCACTTCGACATCTGCATCATCGGGTCCGGATCGGGCAACTCGATCATCGATGAGCGCTTCGACGACAGGAGGATCGCCCTCGTCGACCGCGGCGTCGGCGAGGACCTGTGGTTCGGCGGCACCTGCCTCAACGTCGGCTGCATCCCCACCAAGATGATGGTGGTGCCCGCCACCATGGCCGCCGCGCCCGAACACGCCCGGCGCCTCGGCGTCGGGCTGCACCTGGACGGCATCGACTTCGACGCCATCCGGCAGCGCGTCTTCGGCCGTACCAACGGCATCTCGCGGGCCGGCCTGGCCTGGCGCCAGGCCAACGAGAACGTCACCGTGCTGCGCGAGGCCGCGGCCTTCATCGACGAGCGCACCCTGCAGGTGGGGCGCCGGACCATCACCGCCGACCAGTTCGTCATCGCGGCCGGTTCGCGTGCCCGCATGCTGGACGCCCCCGGCCTGGACGACCCCGACCTGGCCGGCATGATCCACACCTCCGAGACGATCCTGCGCATCAGGCAGGTGCCCGACCGCCTGGTCGTCATCGGCGGCGGGGTCGAGGCCCTCGAATTCGGCCACATCTTCACCTCCCTCGGGTCCCGGGTCACCCTCGTCAACCGCTCCGAGCGCCTGCTGCGCAAGGTCGACGGGGAGATCGCCCAGCGCGCCACCGAGCTGGCCGCCGAGCGCTTCTCGGTGCGGCTCAACCAGCGGCTGTCGGCCGTCGAGCCGGCCGGCCGCGGCGGCCTGCTGCTGCGCTTCACCGACCCCTCCGACACCGAGTACCGGTACAACGCCGACGCCCTGCTCATCGTCGCCGGCCGCGTGCCCAATGGCGACCAGCTGGCCGTCGAGAAGGCGGGCGTCGACGTCGACGAGGCCGGCTTCGTGGTCGTCGACGAGTACCAGCGCACCGGCCGGCCGCACATCTGGGCGCTCGGCGACGTCTGCGACCGGCACCTGCTCAAGCACGTGGCCAACGCCGAGGCCCGCACCGTGCAGCACAACCTGCTGCACCCCGACGAGCCGGCCGCCCGGCCCGCCGTCCCGGTGCCGCAGGCGATCTTCAGCCAGCCGCCGATCCTGACCGTCGGCGCCTCCGAGCGGCAGCTGCGCGAGGCCGGCACCGACCACGTCAAGGTCGTCCAGCCCTACTCCACGGTCGCCTACGGCTGGGCGCTCGACGACGAGACCGGCTTCGTCAAGCTGCTCGTCGACCCCGCCACCGGCCGGCTGCTGGGCGGCGGCGTCATCGGCCCCGAGGCCCCCGAACTGGGCCAGCTGCTCGTCACCGCGATGAGCTTCGACATCGATGTGGGGACCATGGCCCGCGGCCAGTACTGGGCCCACCCCGAGCTGGCCGAAGTCGTCGAGAACGCGCTGCTGTCGGCCGCCGCCGAGTGCCGGAAGGCGACCCGGTGAGGAACGGCGGAGCGGGCGCCGAGCAGGCCGCCATGGGCGCTGCCCCGACCGGCGCGGTCGCACGCCGGCGCCTCGGGCGCGG
>NZ_CAUTOU010000042.1:0-19155 GCF_963539965.1 uncultured Propionibacterium sp. | reverse complement strand
AGCAGTCCGCGGCGGGACAGCTGCCGGTCGGCTCTGGCCTGCTCGGTGGTCCCGGTCTCCTGGACGACGGCGCCGGAGGGCAGGACCCTGCCGGTGCCGTGCTCGCCGTTGGTGGGTTCGTTCGTGTCGGACATGTTCCTCCTGGTGTGCGCATGGCGGTGCCATGCATGGGACGGTGGGGCCGAGGGCGCACTCGCGCCCGAGAACCGGGTGCCGGTAGTGACGTCCGCGCGGGAGATGCGGGAGGACAGGAACAGGAAGGAGGGCCCTGGCAGGTGATGCGGGCGCGTCGGAGCGGGCCCGGCCGGGGCCGTACCGTCATGAGTGCATCAGGAGCGGCGCGGAAGACTCACAGACACATGGCCGTGGTGGCAGCGCGACAGTCGACCGCGGGCGCCTGGATTCGGCGTGCCGCAGGCCAGCAGATGCTGCGCTGTGCCATATCGGGTGCTCCTCGGGACTGGGCTGCTCGCGCAACCATCCTCCTCCATGCCGCCGGGGCGGCGCACGCGACCTGGAACGGTCATCGTGGGGTCCCACGATAGATCACCGGTGAGCCGCGGACAACGCCCCGTCCAGCCATCGGGCGCCCCCTCAGGGCCGTCCCCGGACAGGGACCGCCCGGCCCGGCACCATCGGTTCCGCCGCCGGACGTCCAGGATCACGGCCCACCGCGAATCCGCCCCGCCCTGCGGGAGCCCTCGCCCGGACCGGGGCCGGGCCGAGCGCTCCCAATGGCAGAGGCATCGGGCAGCACCACCCGCAGCCGATTTTGCCGAAGACGGCGCCGCCCACTAGATTACGGCCATCCAGCCGGGTGATAACAGCCATGGGCCCACGAATCCGCGGGGAGTCGTCATGCGACTCCCCGTACCTGACTCGCCACAGGCCGGCACCGCTACAGCACAAGGAGGAGAAATGCCGAACGACCCCGTCTCAGGCGCCGAACAGGGCCTGACCAAGGGTTTGCGAGCGCGTCACATGACCATGATCGCCGTCGGTGGTGTGATCGGCGCAGGTTTTTTCCTGGGCGCAGGCGGCGCCATCGCGGAGGCCGGCCCGGCCGTCATCATCGCCTACCTCGTGGGCGGCTTGTTGGCCTTCATGGTCCTCATGCTGCTCGTTGAAATGGCGATCGGGCGTCCCGTGGCAGGCTCCTTCCAGCAATACGCATTCGAGGCCTTCGGGCCACGAGCGGGTTTCACCACGGGATGGACGTACTGGCTGGCATTTCTCATCGGACCGGCCTCCGAGACGATCGCGGCCGGAACCTTCCTGCACGTATGGTTCCCGGGCATCCCCATCTGGGTGTTCGCGCTCGTGGTGGCGGCGCTCATGACCATTGTGAATCTCGTCGGGGTGACCTTCTTCGGTGAGGTCGAGTTCTGGTTGGCCCTCGTCAAGGTCATAGCCCTGGTCGTATTCATCATCTGGGGAGCGGCCGCCATCACGGGGGTCCAGCCCAGCGCCCCCGCGTCCGTCAGCAATCTGGTCTCCGACGGCGGCTTCGCACCGGCCGGCCTCGCCGGCATCTTCGGCGCCATGCTGCTGGTGATGTTCTCCTACGGCGGCACGGAGGCCATCGGCACCGCCGCCGAGGAGTCCGAGCGCCCCGAGCGCGATTTGCCGAAGGTGCTGCGCTCCACCATCGTCCGGATCCTCGTCCTCTACGTGGCGTCGATCCTCGTGCTGACCATGGTCCTGCCCTGGAAGCAGGCAGGCACCTCCTCGAGCCCCTTCGTCGATGCGATCCAGCTCCTGGGAGGCCCGACGGCGGCCAACATCATGAACTTCGTGGTGCTCACCGCGGCCCTGTCCTGCATAGACTCCGGCATCTACGCCACGAGCCGCATGCTCTTCTCCATGTCGCGCGAAGGCTACTTCCCCGCTGTGTTCTCGAAGCTGTCGGGCAGGTCGGCGGCGCCGCGGGCCGCCATTCTCGCCTCCACCGCAATGCTGTTCCTCGGCGCCCTGCTGTACGTGTTCGCCTCAGATTTCGCATATGTGTGGCTGGCCAGTTTCTCGGGCTTCGGTTTCATGTTCAGCTGGCTCATGATCGCACTCAGCGAGCCTCGAATGCGCAAGATCCTCGAGCAGGAGGGCAATCTCAAATGGCGGGCGCCAGGCGCGAGCTGGGTGTGGATCGTCTGCGTCGTCATCATCGCCGCGACATTCATCGGTCAGCTGTTCATCGACGGCGGCTGGGTAATGCTCGCGGCCGGGGCGGTGTGGATCGCTTTCACGCTCGCATATTACGAGGCGCTCGGCAAGAAACGCTTCATGGACACCCAGAGGGCGAGGGGAACGCGGCTCTGACCGCGCTCGGCAGTCCATGAGCGGCCCGGCCTCGTGCCCGGGCGCCGCCGCCGGGCCCCCGCTCCCCCGCGTCGACCGGGTGGCACCGCGCTGGAGCCGGAAGCCCTCTCCAGCGCGGTGCCGGGCCGGTCGCGGGCCGGCCACCGGCGCTTCCTCCTCAGCGGTTGACCCGGTCCCCGGGGCCCTCGGGGCGGGGGACCTGTTCCATGAACTTCCTCGCGATGTCGATCCTGCGCATGAAGACGGCCTCCGGCTTCGACTGCGCGTAGCGGATGAATTCCGCCAGACCATTGATACGGGCGGGATTGCCGGTGATGCGCGGGTGGATGCCGATCGACATCATGCGCCCGCAATCATCCCCGTCGTCCAGCAGCTGGTCCAGGGTCCGCGACGCGACTTCCACGAAATCAGACGGCGCCGCGAACCCCGTGCCCATGATGTACCGGCAGTCGTTGACCACCAGCGAATAGGGCACGATCAGATGAGACTTCCCGCCGACGAAAGTCCAGAACGGAAGGTCATCCCCGTAGTAGTCGGAATCGTAGAGGAAGCGGCCATCAGCCACGAGGAGCTCACGGGTGTTCACCGACATCTCACGGCAGTACCAGCCCTCCGGCTGGTGGCCGACTGTGCGCTGGAAGGAATCCATCGCCTTGTTGATGAGCTCCCGCTCCTCCTCCCGGGAGTACTCGTAATGATCGATCCAGCGGTACCCATGACCGACCAGTTCATCGCCGCGTGCCACGATCTTGCGAGCGACTTCAGGATTCCGCTCCAGGGCCACGGCCGCGCCGAAGACGGTGATCGGGACGTCGTAACGGTCGAATGTGCGGAACATCCGCCAGATCCCGGCACGGGATCCGTATTCGTACATGGACTCCTTCGCCAGATCACGCTGGTCGTCGACCTCGAAGGGCAGCTCGTACATGCCGTCGTTCATCGCATCGCCCATCGCGAAGGTCTTCTCCGAGCCCTCCTCGTAATTGATGACGATGTTGATGGCCACTTTGGCGCCGTTCTCCCAGCGGACACGCGGCGGCCTGGCGCCGTATCCGATGAGTTCCCGGTCCGGACCGGCCATGCCCGGAATGTCGTCGTTGCGGTACCAGTGATTCCTTTGAAGCTGTTCATGGCTCGACATGGTTCCTGCTCCCATCCGAAGGTGCTGTTCGCTCAAACATTCAGCGCAGCCCGGACCAGGGTATCGAGGTACCAGCGCGGCCGGAAAGCGCCACCCACGAGTCCGGATGTCCATTACCCGGCCTCGCGGCGGCGCACAGTGCCGGATCGTTTTCGCCGGATCGTTTTCCAATCCTCAAGGGCTCGGCAAGAATAGCGCACGGTCGCACCCATCCCGGCCACGGCCCCTGCCGCGCACCGCTCCGGGCCGGTGACCGGCGCGGCCCGAGCCCCGCGATCCGCCGGGCCGAACCGGGCCTCGGGGAGGGCGGTGTCCGGCAGGCGGCCGGATCGCCGGTGCGGCCGGACCGGGCATCCAGGACGGCGCCGGCCCACGGCCCACCGGATGCGCAGAGGACGGGGATAATGGGGCCATGGACTCAATCGACCTCTTCAAGGACTCCTTCGACAGGGTCGCCGAGGAACTGCCCCGCCTGCTCGAGGACCTCCCCGCCGACTCGCTGCTGCGTCGCGCTCACGTCACCGGCAACCCCGTCGCCTGGCTCGCATGGCACATCGGGCGCTGCGAGGATGCCCAGATGGCCGCCCTCGACGACCGTACCGAGGTCTGGGACCAGGGCTGGCGCGAGCGCTTCGACCTGCCCTACGGCCCGCACGACAACGGCTACGGCCAGACCTTCGAGCAGGTCAGCCGGTTCCAGGTCACGGACGCCGATCTCCTGACCGGCTATTACGCCGCCGTGCACGAGCAGACCCTGGGCGTGCTCGATGCGGAGCGCGGCAAGGACCTCGATCGCGTCATCGACGCCGCCTGGGACCCGCCGGTCACCGCGGGGGCGCGCATCGTCTCGGTGGTCAACGACGTCACGCAGCACCTCGGCCAGATCGCCTATCTGCACGGGCTCTCCTCGGTCCGGACCAATGCCCCCGCCCCGACGTGGGAGCGGAGCTGAGCCCCCGCCGTTCCCGCGTCGGGCACGACGCGCGGGGTCCGGCAGGCCCCGGCGGGGCCACAACCCCATAATGGGGCCATGGACTCAATCGATCTGATCAAGGACGCCTTCTCCCGCATCGCCGATGAGCTCCCCGGCAGGCTCGAGGGCATGTCCGCCCGCTCCCTGCTTCATCGCGCCCAGAGGCAGGGCAACTCCGTCTCGTGGCTGGCCTTCACCATGGCCCGTCGCCAGGACAGGCTGTTCGCCCGCATCGGCGGCACCGCCCAGGTCTGGGACCAGGGCTGGCGCGAGCGCTTCGACCTGCCCGAGTCGGCCGAAACCGCCGAGGACGAGCGCTTCCGGGTCGTCGACGTCGAACTGCTGAACGGCTACTACAGGGCCGTCGCGGCCGCCAGTGCCGGGGTGCTCGAGTCGGGCGCCGCCGAGAACCTCGACCGCGTGCTCGAAGGCGGCAGGAGCGTGGGCTCCTCGCTCGTCGACCTGCTCAACGAGATCACCAAGGACATGGGTCAGATCGCTTTCCTGCGCGGTCTGACCGACTCGATCAAGGCGATGCGCGCACGCAGGAGGACCGGCTGAGGCCGCTCGGAGCCGGAACGGGGGCGCTCGGCCCTGGAGCCGTCCGGACACCAGTCAGCTCCCTGCCCTGGCCCTCTTGGAGTTCTCGCTCATGTAGCGCCAGTGGATCGCGCTTATCCGGGCGGTGAGGGCCCTCGTCCCGATGGTCCGCGACGAGATCGGAGGCAGGGAGCCGAGCAGCGCGGCGAGGGCGTCGTGCGCCTGCCCGGCGGCCGGGTCCCCGCCGGGCAGCCTGCGCCAGCACGAGGCCATGACGTCGAAGCCGAAGAGGTTGACCTCTTCCTGCACGCTCTGCCAGCGCGAGAGCGCCTCGGGGTCGTCCGGGCGCTGGGACGAGAGGATCTCGGAGGCCCGGCCGAGTTCGAAGACCATGGTGCGGCGGTCCTCGCGGGAGGCGCGGGTGACGAGCCGGCCGTCGGCCAGGTCGGCCAGCACCTGTTCGATGCGCCGCAGCGTGCGGCGGTACTGGCTGCGTACGAGCAGCACCGGGGCCCTGCGCCCGACGAGCCAGATCATGCCGGTGGCCGCGGTAACGCCGATGAGGGTCTCGACGAAACGATCGCGCAGGAGCACGGCGATGTCGGCGCGCGAGCCGACGGGCGTCATCATGAGCGCGAAGACCGTGATGCACACCACGGCCAGCGCATAGTTGCGGGTGACGATGACCTCCAAGCCGTAGATCATAACGACGACGATGCCCACACGGATCCACGGGACGGGTTGCAGGACGATGATGCCGAAGTAGCACAGCACACCGATGCCGGTGCCGACGACGCGGTGGGCCGCACGGATCGTCATGTCGGCGCGGGAGGCCCCCATGTGCAGGACGATGAGGCTCGACAGGATCGCCCAGTAGGCGTGGCCGACCGGCGAGGCGATCATCATCGTCGAGCCGAGCAGGACCGCCAGGCAGGCGCGCCCGGCCACCAGCCAGGGGCGCGAGCCGCGGTCGAGGGCGGTACGCAGCAGATAGCGGACCGGGGGACGTCCCAGCGGCACGCGGCGGAAGTTCTCGCCGATGTCGAGGCTCGATGTCGGGAAGGATTCGGCGCGCAGCACGTCGATGAGGTTCAGGTGGATGCCCATCAGCCGTTCCTCTATGCCGCGGCGGGCGGCGGTGCGGCTCGTCATGCGGCGCCGTCCGGTGCGCAGGACGTGCCAGGCGTTGTTCACCGCGAAGACCGCTCTCGAGCGCATCCGGTTCGAGCAGCGGTCGGGGCAGTCCTCCGGGCGATCCCGGTAGGCGCTGACGGCCTCATCGGCCTCGTTCACGGCCTCGCGTTCGGGCGCCAGCAGGTCGAGGGACAGGATGACCACCGAGGCCAGGGAGGCGACGAGCCACGAGAAGCCGGTGACCCTCAGCAGCGTGGTGAGGCCGTAGCCGTGATTGGTCATGTACGCCGAGAAGGCCCCGGCGAAGAGCGTGTTGATGGGGCCGGGCGGACCGATCAGCAGGGCGTGCCAGGTCCACACGATGACGAGGGTGAGCAGACCGAACAGCGGGGGCATCAGCCAGGCGTGGGGGCCGGCGAGGGCGCCGATGCATTCCATGGCGAGGGTCGCCGCGCCGACGGACAGCAGCATCCTGACGCGATTGCGCATGGGGGCCTCGCGCCCGGTCTGCGCGGCCTGGGCGCCGATGAGGCCCATCGAGCCGAGCGCGGGCCCGAAGACGAGGCAGGAGACGACCAGCCCGACGGCGACCGCCGCGCACCAGCGGGCGGCGCGCACGGCTCGACCCGGTTCGGGGCGAAGAACGACGAGGCTGCGCCCCAATCTGCCCGCCGACCGGCTCGCCGCTCCCACCCGAGCGAGTCTAGAAGGATCGCGCCCGCTCCGCCGGGCGCGCCGCGACCCTGCCGGGGTTTTCCACGAATCCGATCCGGGGCGGAGCCCCGCAGGGTGGAGCACGGCGCGGCCGTCCGGCCTCGACCTGGACGACCACGCCGCAATGGCTGCGATGAATCCCCGGCTCAGAAGCAGTCGCTCTCGATGCGCTCGAGCGCGACCTCCCAGCGGCCCTGGAGGTACGCGGGGTCGACGCCTCCGGCCAGCCTGGTGTGAATCACCTTGAGCTCGGTATGGGCATCATCGGTGGCGGCCACCCGCAGGTCGACCAGTGAGGCAGGGGCATCGTCGTCCTTGCGCCACCAGAAACGGACCTGCTCGCGGGGGTGAAAGCTCCTGATCACGCCCGAGCGGCCGTCCGCGGCCTTCCACGCCTGGCCCTTCTCACCGAGCATGGCGCCGCGCCCGAGCAGGGCCTCGGAGCCCTTCTTCGTCATGAGCACGCCCCATACCCTCGACAGCGGCTGGGCGATGGTCCGCGTCACGACGACGCCCTCGGGCGAGGGCTCGGGCGCCTCATTCCTTGACTGTTCCGACATGGGAACCTCGATTCATCCGACGGTCTCTATGTGGGCCGAGCCGGGCGCTCCGATCGTTCGCGGCGCTGCGACTCGACGTACCCAAACCCTAGTCCGATGAACACTCGGGTGGAAGCAGGAGGGACCGTCCCGGGCCGGGGCGGCCCGACGGTGACGGTTCAGGGCTCAGCCGTACCAGGGCTCGCCGCTCCTGCGGCCCGAGACCGAGGGCTCGCCGGCGAGCCAGAACCGCAGTCGCGCATCGGCCGCCTTCGTGATCCCGATACGCGGCCCGACGAGGATCGGCCCGGGGCCGTCCCCGGGCGCGGTGAGCCCGAAGAGACCGTCTTCCCCGCCCAGCAGCCGGCCGTTGTCGGTCAGGTCGAGGCCGAGCGCTCGACCGAGATTGCCCGGGCCCCTGGCGAGCATCGCATCGGGCCCGCCGGGCGCCAGCCCCCTGCGCTCGCGGGCGGTGTCGACACCGGCGACGACCTCGCCGGCGCGCATGAGCACCGCCGAGGCCCGCCCGACGGGCGAGCAAACGATGTTGCCGGCCCGGTGGATGCCGTAACTGACGTAGACGTAGATGCTGCCGGGCTTCCCGAACATGACGGCCGCCCGCCCCCGTTCGCCGCGGTAGGCGTGCGATGCGGGGTCGTCCGTGCCCAGATAGGCCTCGACCTCGGTCAGTCTCACCGCAACGGGGCCCCGCCGGATGACCGCTCCGAGCAGCGTCGGGGCCGTCTCGTCGGCTCGGGCGTTCAGATCGATCATGGCTCCCAGTGTGGCACCGTGATCGCCCGGGCCACTGCGCCCGGGTCCGCACCCTCCACCGCGTGCCAGGCGCTCCCGGCGGACCACTGGACGTAGCGTGGGGTCATGTCCACTCGTGCTGTCCGCGCTCGCGCGGTCCTGTGCGCCATCGTCGCCGGGGCCATCGCCCTAACCGGTTGTGCGAGGGGGACGAGCAAGAACGGTCCCGGCAGCGCCTCCTCGCCGTCGAGCACCGTCCCCGCGGCCAGTCCGGGCGCCGGCTCCGATCCGGCGTACGACCTGACCCGCCCGGGCAGGGCCCGCCAGGTCATCGACTTCCTGCGCCGGGCGAGCGGCGATCGCCCCGTACTGCGCATCCAGGTCACCGCCGAGGCCGCGAACCTCACCTACCTGACCGAGAACAGCAGGGCCGAGACGATCGGCTACGCCAATGGCGCGATCTCGCAGCTGGACTCGACGATCCAGTACATCGACCAGGCCCAGTTCAACCCCGATGACTTCGCCTTCGACGACGTGGCGGCACTGTTCGAGGCCGCCGCCGAGGTCTCCGGCTCGGACCAGGACCAGGATCTCCAGATCAACGAGTACGACCACGGCAATGTGCTCATGACGGTCACCACGACGCCCGAGTCGAGCACGGTCTTCTTCCGCGACAACGGCTCGGTCATCAACGAGCTCGATCTGACTCGTGCCGCCGACATCGCCGAGGCGCTGGCGGACACCGTCCAGGACTCATCCCAGGTCGCCTCGGTGACGGTCAAGCCGGATTCCCTGACGACGAGGGTGCGCATCGACGACGCCACGGTCGAGGAGCGCACGCGCCGCGTCAGTCTGCCGACGATCGTCTCGACGATCAAGAACAGCAACAAGAGCCCCTCGTTCGCCCCCTCGCTGATCAGCCCCGAAACCATCGCCCGGCTCATCGCCCAGGTCGCCAACCAGGCGGGCCGCACCGAGACACCCGAGATGACGGTGACGATCGGCGTCGACACCGGCGGGACGGAGCCGCTCATGCGCTTCCAGACCGGGGGCACCGAGGTCGTGACCAGCATGAACGGCACGGTCCAGCAGGACAGGTGATCCCGTTCCCGCCCACGCCGGTCGATGGTCGTGGCGGCCGACACGTCGTCCCGAGGACTGGGACCAGAACGGCCCGAACCTCGGTGACGGGCCGTTCTGGTCCCGGTCAGGCGAGTCTTCCCGGGAGAGACCGGGCGAGAGGAAGGAGGGGTCGGCATGGGCCGCCTCGGCCACCGCCCCGACCGTCGGGGCTGAGCGCGAGCGCCGTGCTGCAGGGGCGATTCGCAGTGGCGAGATGGAGGGTTCGTCCGCGTCGCCCCACTGGTCCGGCCGACGCGCAGGAGCACATCGCCGGACGTATCGATTCCGACGAGCCGGTGGCCCGTGCGCCCGCCGCGGCGGTTCCGACCTTTTGCGGGGGCGATCACGTGGGAAAATCGAACGGTGCGCATCATCGGGGTTCATCATCTGGCCGAGGGCCCCGTCGTCGACGTCAGGATCGGTCATGGCCAGGACCCCCACCAGCTCCTCTGGCGCAGGGGCTGGATGATCAGCAACTGGATGTCCGCGTCCGGGCGCGACGACGAGATCGTCCTGACCGCCAGGGTCGCCCAGCGGAGCACCAGCAGCAGAATGCCCCGTCATCACGCGCACCGCATCCACGTCGATCTCTCGAAGACCGGCGTCGAGCCCATACCGCGCCAGCGTGTGGCCGCCTACGCGGTCGTCCGCTCCCCCATGGGCGTGCTCGGCACGGTCTGCAGCCGTCGCACCGCCGTGCCCGGACGCTGGCAGCTGCCCGGCGGAGGCGTCGAATCCGGGGAGACCCCGAGCGAGGCGGTCATCCGCGAGGTACTGGAGGAGGCCGACCAGCGCATCAGGATCCTGCGCGTGGTCGACCTGCAGTCCGACCACTGGATCGGCAACTCCCCCACCGGCGTGCTGGAGGACTTCCAGGCGCTGCGCATCATCTACACGGCGGTCTGCCCTGATCCGGAGCCTCCCCGCGTGCTCGACGTCGGCGGCACCACCGAGTCCGCGCGCTGGGTCTCGATGCGCCACTGGCGTTCGCTGCCATGGACCTCGAGTGCGCGCTCGGCGCTCGACAAGCACCTGGCCACGATCGCCGACAGCCGTCTGAGCGGATCACGATGAGCGCCGGGCCGCCGGCACGGAGCGGGACCGACGGCCCGGCGCCGAACCTCCGGGCCCGCCCGCCGGGACGGGCGATGAATGTACTCGTGCGTTCGCGTCCCCCGCGGAGTCTCAGGGCCGTCCGCCCGGAAGACGGCCCCCGTTCGCCGTCACGGTGGGCGCCGGCAGGATGATTCACCACGACCAGTTCATCGTTTTCTATTGCTTCTAATCGGTTTGTCTCATATGCTTGGGGCATCACCCACCGCAGGAGACCCCGGGCCGGCGACCGGTCCGAGCCCCCTGAACAACGCAGTTCACGCAGGAGGACACACCGCCATGAAACGATCCGACATCAACGCCACCATCAAGCGGTTCGAGAGGCTCCTCGCCGAGTACCGGATCGCGCTTCCCCCCTATCTCTCGTTCACCCCGGGCGAGTGGGCCGGCAAGAACGCCGAGTACGACGAGATCCGGGACAACATGCTCGGCTGGGACGTCACCGACTACGGCGAGGGCGACTTCGCGCACAAGGGCCTCGCGCTCATCACCCTGCGCAACGGGAACGTCGAGGACGAGCGCTACACCAAGACCTACGCCGAGAAGCTCCTCATGAGCGACGAGGGCCAAGTCTCCCCCCTCCACTTCCACTGGACCAAGATGGAGGACATCATCGTCAAGGCCGGCGGCACCGCCGTCTTCCGCCTCTACAACGCCGATCACGAGACCGGCGGGAAGCTCGACACCCCCGTGACGGTCTCCCGCGACGGACGCAACTACGAGGTCGCCCCGGGCGAGGAGATCGAGATCAACGCGGGGGAGTCCCTCACCTTCTACCCGTACACGTACCACGAGTACTGGATCAAGGAGGGCACGGGCACCACCATCCTCGGCGAGGTGTCCATGTGCAACGACGACAACACCGACAACCGCTTCTACGAGCCCCTCGGCCGCTTCCCCACGATCGACGAGGACGAGCCCGCCTACCGCCTCCTGTGCAACGAGTACCCCCCGGCCCGGGACTGACCGGCCGCGGAGCCAGGAGGACCACCATGAAACCAATGAAACTGCAGATCGCGCTCGACGAGCTCACCCTCGACCAGGCCGTCGGGCTCGTCTCCCGGGTGCGCGAGCACATCGACATCATCGAGGTGGGCACGCCCTTCATCATCGCCGAGGGCGTCCACGCCGTGAGGGCGCTGCGACGGGCCTTCCCCGAGAAGAAGATCCTCGCCGACACCAAGATCATGGACGCCGGCGAGTACGAGGCCCGCCTCGCCTTCGACGCCGGCGCCGACTACGTCACCGTCCTCGCCGTCACGGACGGTCGCACCGTCCGGGCCTGTCTCGGGGCGGCGGAGGAGGCCGGCGGCGCCGTCGTCGCCGACATGATCTGCGTCGAGGACAACGCGCGGAAGGTCGCCGCCCTGGAGGCGATGGGCGTACGGCACATCGCCGTCCACACCGGGGTCGACGCCCAGGCGGCCGGTCGCACCCCGTTGGACGACCTGCGCGAGATCCGAGCCCTGACCAGCGGCAGCGAGATCTTCGTGGCCGGCGGCATCTCGTCGGACACGCTGCCCCGGTACATCGACGCGGGCGCGGACGTCGTCATCGTGGGCGGTGGGATCGCCCACGCCCCCTCCCCCGCCGACGAGGCCCGTCTTCTGGCCGGGGCCCTGCACGAAGGGGGGGCCGCCCGATGAGCGACAGCAGTCCCCTCCTCGCCATCGTCTCCGAGATCAGCACCTACGCCGCGAGAGTCGATCCCGAGCAGATCACCCGCATGGCCGAGCTGCTGGCGGAGGCGCCCCGTGTCTTCGTGGCCGGCGCCGGGCGCACCGGCTTCGCCTCCCGGGGCTTCGCCAATCGCCTCATGCACCTGGGCAGGACGGCTTACTTCGTCGGCGAGCCGACCACGCCGTCGATCAGGGCCGGCGACGTCCTGCTCGTCGGCTCGGGCTCGGGCACCACCGGCAGCCTCGTCGTCATGGCCGAGAGGGCCAAGAGCCTCGGCGCGCGGGTGGCCACCGTGACCATGTTCCCCGGTCATCGCATCGGTGAGCTCTCCGAGGTCGTCCTCACCCTGCCGGGGTCCACCCCCAAGCGCGCGCCGGGCGAGGCGGAGTCCGCCACCTCGATCCAGCCGATGGGCTCCCTCTTCGAAGAGCTGTGCTGGCTCGCCTTCGACGCCCTGGTCCTGGAGCTCATGCCGCTCCTGGGCCAGAGCGCCGAGAGCATGTTCGACCGCCATGCGAACCTGGAGTGAACCATGACGACGAGGAACAGCACCACCGGCCCCCGGGTCGTGTGCATCGGGGAGATCGGCTGGGACCTCCTGCCGACGGGCAAGCAGCTCGGAGGGGCCCCGGTCAACGTCGCCTACCACGCCGCCCGCAACGGCGTGAGCGCCACGGCGGTCACCGCCGTCGGCGGGGACGTCCTCGGCGATGAGATCGTCGAGCGATTCGAGCGGGCCGGGATCCACGCGATCGTCCAGCGCTCCGGACTGCCGACCGCGACCGTCAGGGTCGCGCTCCAGGACGGGATCCCCGCCTACACGATCGCCCGCCCCGTCGCCTGGGACGACATCCGCGCCACCCCCGAGGCCCTCGCCGCGGTCGCCGGCTGCGAGGCCGTCGTCTACGGGTCCATCGCCTCCCGCGAGGACGAGGGCACGCGCCAGGCGCTGCGCGAGCTCCTCTCCGCCGCCCCGGCCGGCGCCGTCCGCCTGTTCGACATCAACCTGCGCGCAGGCTTCCAGGGCCCCGAGGTGCTCGTGCCTCTCCTGGACGAGGCGACGATCCTCAAGGTCAACGACGAGGAGCTCGTGGTCCTGCGGGCCCTCCTCGGCCTCCCGGAGGACGATGAGGCGGCCCTGCGCTCGCTCGCCGACGACCACGCCCTGGACTGCGTCATCCTCACCGAGGGGGCGAGGTCCTCGACCGTCCTCACGGCGGACGAGGTCTCCACGATCCCCACCCCGAGCTGCGAGGTCGTCGACACGATCGGTGCGGGCGACGCCTTCGCAGGGGCCTTCCTGGCCGCATGGCTCGCCCATGAGCCTCTCAGAACCACCCATCAACGCGCCGTGGACGTCGCCGCCTTCGTCTGCGGCCACGAGGGCGCCTGGCCCGCCTATCCGGCGAGCGGCGCCGAACCGGAGGAGGACCACCGATGAACCGCAACGAGACACTCGCCCGGGTCGGCTCGATGCAGCAGCTCGCCTTCGTGCGCTCCGTGCGGCACGAGGACGGCCGGGCGGGCGGCATGCGCACGGTCGAGGTGAAGAACGGGCCCCTGCGCTTCACCGCGATGGCGGACAAGGCGCTCGACGTCGCCGCCCTGGAGTACCGCGGGCAGAACCTCACCTTCACCTCCAAGCCCGGGCTCAACGGCCGCAATCCCTTCGACACCCACGGCGAGGAGGCTCAGCGCTCGATCATGGGCGGACTGTTCTTCACCTGCGGCTTCGAGAACATCGGCGCCCCGTGGACCGACCCCGGGGGCCACGAGTACCCGATGCACGGGCGGCTCCGCACGAGCCCGGCCGAGCACGTCGGCTACGACGCCGCCTGGGAGGGTGACGACTACGTCCTGTCGGTCCAGGGCGAGGTCCGCGAGGCCGAGCTCTTCGGCGAGAACCTGCTCCTGCGCCGTCGTCTGTCCACCCGGCTCGGCCAGGACGGCCTGGACCTCGCCGACGAGGTGATCAACGAGGCGCCCCGGGACGAGCCCATGATGCTCATGTACCACTGCAACATCGGCTGGCCCCTGCTCGCGCCCGGCGCGGAGGTCGTCATCCCGAGCCTCGGGGCGGCCCCCCGCAACGAGACCACGGCGGCGGACCCGACCCCCTGGTCGACGGTCGAGGAGCCGCGCCCCGGGATCCCCGAGTCCGTCTACCTGCACACCCTCGCGGCCGCCGATGACGGCTCGACCTTCGCCGGCGTCGTCAACGACGAACTGGGCCTCGCGCTCGTCGTCGAGTTCTCGACCCGGGAGTTCCCCTTCTTCATGGAGTGGAAGTCGATGGCCTCGGGCGACTACGTCGTCGGGCTGGAGCCCTCGAACTCCTCGGTGCACGGCCGCGGCTACCACGAGGGCCGCGGCGACCTGCACCGCCTGCCGGCCCTGGCCTCCGAGACGAAGCACCTCCGCTTCACCGTGCTGAGCACCCCGGAGGGCATCGCCGCGCTGCGCGAGCGCCGCGACGCGCTCCTGGCCTCGGCCTGAGCCCTCTCCTCGACCGACGGCGGTCCCGCCCCGGCATCCGCACCCGCCGGGGCCGGACCGCCGTCGTGTGCACGGCGGGCGGGCCTCATGGCCCGGGCGCGTCAGACCGGGCGGACCGTCACCCCGCGCGCGGCGAGCTCCGCCGTCTCGGACTCGGGAGCGTCGGTGAAGACCACGTCGAGCCGTTCGCAGCCGGCCACCCGGTAGGTCGAGCGCCGCCCGAACTTCTCCGCGGTGATGAGGCTGGCGACCGTCGCGCCCGCGTCGAGGACGGCGCGCTTGGTGACCATGGATTCCAGGTAGGGCACGAAGATGCCGTACTGGGCGTCGATCGAGCTGACGCCGATGAGGGCGAGATCGACATGGAGGTCCCGGATGGCCTCGAGCGCCTGCGAGCCCACCGCCTCCTTCGACCGCCGGTGGATCTGCCCGGGGATGATCTGCACGGCGGCGCGCTCCCAGTCGGCCAGCAGGAGCGCGACCGCCGGGTTGTTCGTGATGACCGTCCCGTCGAACTCCCTGGGCAGCTGCTGGGCGGCGATGTAGTTGGTGGAGCCGCCGTCGATGAAGATGACGCGGTGCGCGGCGATCTCTTCCATGGCGGCCTGCGCGAGGCGGTGCTTGGCCGCGGACTCGACGTCGACCCGCTCCTCGAAGCGCTCGAGCTCGCGGTCGGCGCGCACGGCGCCGCCGTGCACCCTGGTGAGGACGCCTCTTCTCGACAGGTACTGGAGATCCTTGCGGATGGTGTCCTCGGTGAGGCCGAGTTCCTCGGCGAGGGGGCCGACGAGGACACGGCCGTCGGCGGCCACGCGCTGGAGGATGAGTTCCTGTCTCTCGGCCTTGAGCACTGCTCCCCTTCGTCCCCGGAGCGCGTCGGCCCCGCGCTGCTGCCGTGCGCACCATTCTACGGGGAGCCTCGCCCGGGGCCCGGACACGGAGCGCGGGGAGGAGCCCGGCCCCCGCTGACGGGCCCCTCAGCGCGCCGGCGCGGCTCCCCGACCCGGCTGGGCGGCGGCCTCGGCCTGGTTGCGGAGGAACTAGTTACGGAAGAAGCTGAGGATGCGCAGGATGTTGGTGTACAGCCACACCAGGGTGACCATGAGGCCGAAGCCGGCGCGCCAGGACTCCTTGGCGGGGGCGCCCATGCGGACGCCGCGCTCGCACTCCTCCAGATCGATCAGCAGGCTCGCGACGCCCAGGACGACGCCGATGCCGGCGAAGAGCCAGCTCAGCACGCCGGCGTCGGAGCCGGTGTTCGTCAGCCCGAGACTGCCGCCGGCGATGACGACGACGAAGTTGATGAGGGCGACGACCACATAGGCGATGATCGACATCGCCACGATCCGGCGCAGCCGGCCGCCGACCCGCACGTTGAGATAGCGGTAGGCGGCGAGGACCACGGCCGCTGCGGCGAAGGTGCCGAGCACGGCCTGGGAGACGATGCCCGGGTAGTAGTACTCGAAGACGCGGCTCCAAGCCCCGAGGAGGAGCCCCTCGGCGATCGTGTAGGTCATGATGCCGGGCACCGAGGTCGAATGGCGCAGCGTCACGACGAGCGAGGCCACGAGGGCGATCATCGACGAGACGATGGCCACCGGGTAGAGCAGCGAGGCGGGCAGGAGGAACCAGCTGGCGGCGGCCGCGACGAGCAGGATGACGAACAGCGTGCCGGTCTTGGCGATCACATCGTTGATCGTCATGACGGCCGGCGGCCGCGCCTGCGGGGCATAACCGTACTGCTGCCCGTAACCGGGCTGGGCGTACTGCTGCTGGTGGCCGAGATTCTGGTAGCTCGCCTGCCGGTAACCGGGAGTGAAGGCATCACTCCTGCTGAGAACGGGATTAGTGCTGCGCACGACGCTCCAATCGGTCGAACTGGCCCGTGGGCCCTTCCTCCAGGGTACCGGCCCGGGCGGGGCGCCGAAGGGAACCGGACCCGCAGCGGCCCCCGAGCCATCAGGGGGCGGGGGCCCGCCCCTGGGCCGACGCGAACAGGGCCTCCAGCCCGTCGGCGACGCCGGTCAGGCGCACCAGCGCGCCCCGGGCCTCGTCGACGCCTTCGATCGCCAGGCCCGCGACGAGGCCGAAGGCGGTGTCCATGAGGAGCTCGGCGATTCCGGCGGCGGACAGTGGGACGGGCGTCGCCGCGCTGGTCAGCCAGGTGCGGGCCAGTTCGGTGACGAGCCGGCGGATCGTGGCGAGATTGCCGCGGATCATCGCGCACACGGTCTCGTCGCGGGCCGCCTCGGCCCAGGCGTTGACCGCCAGCCGGACGTCCAGGATGATCTCCTCGTCGGCGCCGTCGGGCGGCAGGAGCAGCGCCATGCACTCCTGGAACACCTTCCCCGGCAGGACGGGCGGCCCGGCGGCGACGAGCTCCTCCAGATGCTCGATGAGCGGTCCGAGCCGGACCGCCGAGACGCTGCGGATGAGCTGGGTCTTGCCCTGGGGGTAGTAACGGTAGACGGTGCTCGACGAGACGCCGGCCTCGGCGATGATCTGATCCATCGACACGGTGTGGAAGCCGTCCCGGGCGAAGCAGCGGTGCGCGGCGGCGAGTATCCGCTGCGCCTGGGCGCGCCTGTACTCCTCGCTCACCCGTGGCATGACCCGATCATAGCGGGCCGGCTCGGCATGAGTCCCGTCCAAATAGAAACGATCGTTGTCATTCTGCTCGATCGCGCCTACCCTTAGCGAAAACGATTGTTTCTTTTTGGAGTTCTCATGACAGCAGACCTCGATACCAGGCCCGCGCAGGCGGCGCCGCCGACCCGGCGCGGGCTCGTACTCGTCAGCGCGGTGATCGTCCAGTTGATGATCGTGCTCGACATGACGATCATCGCCATCGCCCTGCCCGACATGCAGGCCGACCTGGGCATGACGGCCACTCAGCGGCCGTGGGCGGTGACGGCCTACACGCTGGCCTTCGGCGGCCTGGTCCTCTTCGGCGGACGGGTGGTCTCGACGCTCGGCCTGCGCAGAAGTTACGCGATCGCTCTCAGCGGTTTCGCGCTGGCGAGCCTGGCCGGCGGCCTGGCGCAGTCCTTCGCGACGCTGGCGGCGGCCCGGGCCGTCCAGGGCACCTTCGCGGCACTCCTCGCACCAACCGTGCTCGCCCTTGTCAGCAGCACTTTTCCGGATCGGGGGGCGCGAACCAGGGCTTTCTCGGCGCTCGGCGCCACCGGCGGTCTGGGGGCGGCGGCCGGCCTGCTCATCGGCGGGGCCCTCACCGACGCTCTCAGCTGGCGCTGGGCGCTCTACGTGAATCTGATGATCGCGGCCTGTGCGCTGCTCATCGGCGCCCGTCATGTGCCCGTCGCCGTCCGCGAACCCAGTCAGGACCGGATCACCGACGACCTGTTCGGCCTGGTACTGGGCTGCGCGGGCATTTTCAGCGTCGTCTACGGCCTGGATCGGGCCCAGCAGAACTCGTGGACGGCCCGCAGCACGCTTACCTGGCTGGGCGTCGGGGTCGCCCTGCTGGCGGCCTTCGTCCTGCGCGAGCGCCTCGCCGCCCGCCCGGTGCTGCCGCTGTGGATCCTCGCCAGCGGTTCGAGAGCCTTCTCCTACGCCGCTCAGTTCTTCACCGGCGCCGCCCAGATGGGTGGCCTGGTCTACCTCACCTATTACCTGCAGAACCATTTCGGCTATTCGCCGCTGCGCACCGGTGTGGCCTTCCTGCCCATGGTCGGCACGGTGATCATCACCGCCCTGGTGGTCGGGCGCCTGCTCGTGCCGCGCCTCGGCGTCGGGGCCCTGCTGTCGGCCGGCCTGCTGATCGAGGGCATCGCCTTCCTCGTCCTCGCCCGCGTCTCGTTCGACGCCTCCTACGCGCAGGTCGCGCTGCCCGGCCTGCTCGTCGTCGGCGCCGGCGCCGGCATCGTGACACCGGTCGCCTTCAACAACGGAACGAGCGGTGTTCCGGCCGAGCGCTCCGGGCTCGCCTCGGCCGTGCTCAGTGCGAGCCAGCAGATCGGCTCGTCCCTCGGCGTGGCCCTGCTCGCAGCGCGCGCCGAGCATGTCGCCGAGACGTACGCGTCCGACCGCGCAGGCGAGCTCCAGCAGCAGATCGTCGGGGCCCTGACGGGGGCCGGCGCCACTCCGGACAGCCCGGCAGGCCAGTCGATCATCGCCCGGCTGAGGGACGACCTGGCCTCGCACGCCCAGATCCAGGCCTATGCGAGCGGCTTCGCGCTCATGGCCTGGATGCTGGTGGGCGCAGGGGCACTCCTCGCTGCGGTGACGGCGATCCTGGCCGTGGCGCACCGGCGCAGATCCTGACGGGACCCCGCGCCCCGTGCCCGGTGGGACCGCCGCATCACAGGCGGCGGGCCTCGGCCAGGACGTCGTCCAGCATCTTCTCGGTGAGCCGGCCGGTGAAGGTGTTCTGCTGGCTGGGGTGGTAGGAGCCGAGCAGGACGACGGTCCGGCGCCCCGGGGCGGTGAGCCGGGCGCTGGCGCCGTGCCCGAAGCGCGGCTTGGGGCGGGGGACGCCCCAGCCGGCGCCGCGGACCACGCGCAGCACCGCGTCCCAGGCGATCTGGCCGAGGGCGAGGACGACGCGGACCGTGGGCATGAGCTCGATCTCGCGGGCGAGCCAGGGGGCGCAGGCGTCCCGCTCGGCGGGGGCG
>NZ_CAUTOU010000041.1:0-19452 GCF_963539965.1 uncultured Propionibacterium sp. | reverse complement strand
CGGGCAGCCCACTGCGCGCCCGGAGGTCTCCGGCGAGTTTGGCGCGGCCTCCGGGCCGGGCCGGGACGGCGGCCGGTCGTCGTCGCCCGCCGGCGCCGATCCGACGGACCACCACGACCCCGAGGGCTTCGACGTGGCCGACCGCGTGGCCCATGGCCTGTCCGGGCTGCTGCCCCCGGCGCGTCTGGGCCCCGGGAACGGGAGCCGGCGTCGCCGCCGCGTGACGGGCGAGCAGCGCTCCGGTGCGCATCCCGACGCCCGCGACCCGCAACCGCTCGGGGAGGTCGTCGACGATCTCATCGCGGCCAGGGGCTGGCGCAAGCAGATCGGACTGCACCTGGTCATCCAGCGCTGGGACGAGCTCGTCGGCCCGGCCAACGCCCAGCACTCGGTGCCCGAGAGCTATCGCGACGGCGTCCTCGTCGTCCGCGCCGAGTCGAGCACCTGGGCCAGCGCCCTGCGCGTGATCGCCCCGCAGCTCGTCGCGAAGCTCAACCGCCGGCTCGGCGACGGCGCCGTCAGCCGCGTCGACGTCCGCGGCCCGAGCGCCCCGAGCTGGCATCACGGCCCCCGCCGCGTCCCCGGGCGGGGGCCCCGCGACACGTACGGGTAGTCCGCGAACGCCGCGCTCCCCGCGGGGCACCGCAGGCAGTCCGCGCGGCGCCGGGGCGAAGGCGCGATGCCCGCGGAAGGGACGCGATGCTCGCGGAAGGGAAGACCGGCGGGTCCTCGCACGCGTGTCCCCACACGCGAGGAGGGGTCGATCGCCGTAGAGGGCCGCTCTGAGGCCTCCAGTGGGCAGGCGCCCGTCGCCGAGGCCCGGTGATGCTCGAAGAGGACCTCCCCCACTGGTAGGATCAAACGCTGGGTGGCACCCGTGCGCACCCGTGACGACAGGAGCACCAGCCGGTGAGCGAAGAGCTGAATGAAGAAGCCGAGCCCCAGACCGTCGACCTCGTTCCCATCGAGGGCGGCGACGGCATCACCCTGATCAAAGGATCCGACGACCCCGTCGACGGCGGGTACGGCGCCTCCGAGATCCAGGTCCTCGAGGGTCTCGAGGCCGTTCGCAAGCGTCCCGGCATGTACATCGGCTCCACCGGCGAGCGCGGCCTGCACCACCTCGTCTACGAGATCGTCGACAACGCGGTGGACGAGGCCCTGGCCGGCTACTGCTCGACCATCAAGGTCGAGCTCCTCGAGAACGGCGGCTGCCGCGTCATCGACGACGGCCGCGGCATCCCGGTGGACGAGCACCCGGTCGAGCACATCAGCTCGCTGACCCTGGTGCTCACCGTCCTGCACGCCGGCGGGAAGTTCGGCGGCGGGGGCTACAAGGTCTCCGGCGGTCTGCACGGCGTCGGCTCCTCGGTGGTCAACGCCCTGTCCGGGCGCTTCCGCGCCGATGTCTACCGGGACGGCTCCCACTGGGCGCAGGACTACGAGCTCGGCGTGCCCGCCGGGCCCGTCAGGCGGCTCGAGGACTCCGAGGCCACCGGCACGACGATCACCTTCTACCCGAGCGCCGAGATCTTCGAGACCACCAACTTCAGTTTTGAGACCCTGGCAACGCGTTTCCGCGAGATGGCCTTCCTCAACAAGGGCCTGCAGATCGAGATCGCCGACCTGCGCACCGGCCACGTCGACGAGGACGGCTCCCAGCTGCACGAGATCTTCAGGTTCGATCGCGGCCTGGTCGACTACGTCGGCTATCTCAACGGCAGCCGCGAGGCCCTCTCGCCGGTCATCGACGTCGAGGTCCACTCGACCGGGCTCGGCATGGGGGTCGAGGTGGCCATGCAGTGGAACACCGGCTACACCACGAGCCTGCACACCTTCGCGAACGCCATCAACACCCAGGAGGGCGGCACCCATGAGGAGGGCTTCCGCACCGCGCTGACCACTACGATCAACAAATGGGGCGAGGCCTGGGGTCTCATCAAGAAGCGCGAGGACCGCGTCTCCAACGACGACATCCGCGAGGGCCTGACGGCCATCGTCTCGGTCAAGCTCATCGAACCCCAGTTCGAGGGCCAGACGAAGACCAAGCTCGGCAATACCGAGGCACGCGGTTTCGTCCAGCGCGCCGTCAACGAGCGGCTCGGCGACTGGATGGAGCGCAACCCGGCCGAGGGCAGGGAGATCGTCCGCAAGGCGCAGGCCGCCGCCAGTGCCCGCGTCGCCGCCCGCAAGGCGCGCGACATGGCCCGCAGCCGCAAGGGCCTGCTCGGTTCCAGCGCGCTGCCCGGCAAGCTCGCCGATTGTTCCAGCAATGAGCCCGCCGAGTGCGAGATCTTCATCGTCGAGGGCGACTCGGCGGGCGGTTCGGCCAAGGGCGGCCGCAATCCGCGCACCCAGGCGATCCTCCCGTTGCGCGGCAAGATCCTGAACGTCGAGAAGGCCCGCATCGACCGCGCCCTGCAGTCGGACACCATCGAGGCCATCATCAACGCCCTCGGCACCGGCGTGCACGAGGAGTTCGACATCAACAAGCTGCGGTACCACAAGATCGTCCTGATGGCCGATGCCGACGTCGACGGCGCGCACATCCGCACCCTGCTGCTCACTCTGCTGTTCCGGTTCATGCCGGCCCTCATCGAGGGCGGCTACGTCTACCTGGCGCAGCCGCCGCTGTTCCGCCTGCGCTGGACGAACTCGCCCCACGAGCTGGCCTACACCGACGCCGAGCGCGACGCCCTGCGCGACGCGGGCCTGGCGGTCGGCAAGAAACTGCCGAACGTCAACCCGATCCAGCGTTACAAGGGCCTCGGCGAGATGGACGCCCAGGACCTGTGGTCCACCACCATGGATCCCGACAATCGCATCCTGCTCCAGGTGAGCATCGACGACGCCGCCCAGGCCGATCAGATGTTCCAGATCCTCATGGGGGAGGACGTCGGCCAGCGCCGCCGCTTCATCCAGCGCAACGCCAAGGACGTCCGCTTCATCGACGCGTGACCCCCGGCCGGCACCGGTCACGCACGATCCCCGCGAGCAAGGAAGAACGATGAGCGAAACCACGAACAACGCCAACAACGGTGGCAAGGATGAACTGATCGGGCCCGGCAAGGGCACGATCGAGACCGTCGAGCTCAAGGGCGAGATCCAGAACGCCTTCCTCGACTACGCGATGAGCGTCATCGTCGAGCGCGCCCTGCCCGATGTGCGCGACGGCCTCAAGCCCGTGCACCGCCGCGTCATCTACACGATGTACGACGGGGGCTACCGTCCCGACCGGGGTTGGAACAAGTGCTCGCGCGTCGTCGGCGACGTCATGGGCAAGTACCATCCGCACGGCGACTCGGCCATCTACGACACGCTCGTCCGGCTGGCGCAGCCGTGGGCCATGCGCTACACGCTCGTCAACGGCCAGGGGAACTTCGGCTCCCCGGGCAACGACGGTGCGGCCGCCATGCGCTACACCGAGTGCCGCATGGCCCCCCTGGCCATGGAGATGGTGCGCGACATCGACCAGGACACGGTCGACTTCCAGCCCAACTACGACAACCGCGACACCGAGCCCACCGTCCTGCCGTCGCGCTTCCCGAATCTGCTCGTCAACGGCTCCACCGGTATTGCCGTGGGCATGGCCACGAACATTCCCACGCACAATCTGCGCGAGGTCAACGAGGCCGTCCAGTGGTTCCTGGCCAACCCCGAGGCCGGCGACGAGGAGCTGCTCGGGGCCTCGATGGCCCGCATCAAGGGGCCCGACCTCCCCGGCGGCGCGCTCATCGTGGGCCGCAAGGGCATCGAGGACGCCTACCGCACCGGTCGCGGGTCGGTCACCATGCGCGCGGTCATCAACGTCGAGGAGGACGCCAAGGGCCGTACGCAGCTGGTCGTCACCGAGCTGCCGTACATGTGCAACCCCGACAACCTGGCCCAGAAGATCGCCGACCTGGTGAACTCCGGCCGTGTCAGCGGCATCGCCGACATCCGCGACGACACCTCGACGCGGACCGGCCAGCGCCTGGTCATCGTCCTCAAGCGCGACGCCCAGCCGCGCGTGGTGATGAACAACCTCTACAAGCACACGCAGCTGCAGGACACCTTCGGCTGCAACATGCTCGCCCTGGTCGACAACGTGCCGCGCACGCTGCGCCTGGACCAGTTCATCCGCTACTGGGTCGACCACCAGCTCCAGGTCATCGAGCGCCGCACCCGGTACCAGCTGAACCAGGCCGAGAAGGAGGCGCACATCTACCGCGGTCTGGCCAAGGCCCTCGACATGCTCGACGAGGTCATCGCGCTCATCCGCCGCTCGCCCAACTCCGAGGTCGCCAATCAGGGCCTGCAGGAGCTGCTCGGGATCGACGAGATCCAGGCGGCGGCCATCCTCAACATGCAGCTGCGCCGCCTGGCGGCCCTGGAACGCCAGAAGATCCTCGACAAACTGGCCGAGCTGGAGGCCCTCATCGCCGATCTGAGGGCGATTCTCGCCAGCAGGGACCGTCAGCGCGAGATCATCGCCACCGAGCTCGGCGAGATCGTCAACAAGTACGGGGACGAGCGCCGCACGCAGATCATCGCCGCCGAGGGCGACTTCAGCGAGGAGGATTTCATCCCCGACGACGGCATGGTCGTCACGATCACCCGTGGCGGCTACGCCAAGCGCACCCGGACCGACCAGTACCGGCCGCAGCGCCGCGGCGGCCGCGGCGTGCGCGGCGCGTCACTGCGCGCCGATGACGAGGTGCAGCACCTGTTCGCCACGACGAACCACCGGTGGATCCTGTTCTTCACGAACACGGGCCGCGTCTACCGCATCAAGACCTGGCAACTGCCCGAGGGCGGCCGGGACGCCAAGGGCGGCCACGTGGCCGGACTGCTCAGCTTCCTGCCCGGCGAGAGGATCGCCCGGGTGTTGGCGCTGCGCGGCTACGAGGACGCCGAGTACCTCGTCCTGGCCACCCGCAAGGGCCTGGTCAAGAAGACCTCGTTGGGCGCCTACGACTCGCCGCGCCAGGCCGGCCTCATCGCCGTGAACTTCCGCGACGAGGACGACGAGCTGATCGGCGCCGAGCTGGTCAACGCCGACGACGACGTCATGCTCGTCTCCCGGCGGGCCCAGGCCCTGCGATTCCACGCCACCGACGAGCAGCTGCGTCCGATGGGCCGCACCACCTCGGGCGTGACGGGCATGCGCTTCCGCGACGGCGACGAGCTGCTGTCGCTGGGCGTCGTCCCGGCCGGCACCGGCGACGACGAGCTGTTCGTCTTCACCGTTACCGACGGCGGCTACGCCAAGCGCACCCCGGTGGGCGACTACCGGGTGCAGAATCGCGGCGGTCTCGGGGTCAAGGCCATGCGCATGGACGACGACCGCGGCCGATTGGTCGGCGGCCTGGTCGTCTGCGAGAGCGACGAGATCATCGCCATCAAGGCCTCCGGCCAGGTGACGCGCTCGGCAGTGGCCGAGGTGAACCCGACCGGCCGCGACACGATGGGCGTCAAGTTCATCGGCGTGCGCGGCAAGGACGAAGTCATCGCGATCGCCCTGAACCCGGAGCGGGAGGAACCCGCCGAGGACGAGGGCGCCGGGTTCGCCGATGGCGAAGCCGCGCTCGTCGGAGGGACCGGGCGGGACGGCGACGGCATCGCCGGTGCCGGCCGGGGCTGACAGCCTGGGCACACCAGGGTGTGAGAGGCTGGCACCGGGTGCCCGGGGGGAACGAGCACGAGCAGGCATGCAGGAGGACCAATGGCGGAGGCCAAGGCGAAGGCCGTTGACAACGACCCGGACAGGACGCGCATCATGCAGCGCCAGCCCGTGGATGCTTCCGTGGGCGGCGTCGGCGTGAAGCTGACGGGGGCCGACAGGAATGTCCGCCGCCCCACGCGCAAGGCTCGGCTGCGCATCGCGCGTTTCGACCCGTGGTCGGTGATGAAGACCTCGTTCCTGTTCTCGATCGCAGCGGGCATCATCCTGTTCATCGCGGTCTGGGTCCTCTGGGGCATCATCGCCCTGTCCGGCGCTCTCGACCAGGCCCAGGAGGCCCTGACGGCCCTGATCGGCAGTTCCTCGGGCTCGGGCCTCGAGCTGTCGAACTACGTCAGCCAGTGGCGCGTGCTCGGCTTCACCGCCATCGTGGCCGTGCTGAACGTCGTGTTCATCACCGCCGTCTGCACGCTGCTGAGCTTCCTGTACAACCTGGCCGCCAACGTCATCGGAGGCTTGGAGGTCACACTCGCGGAGGACTGACGCGGTGGCGGGGGAAGAGGCCATGATGACCCCCGACGGCCCATTCGCCACGGCTCCGGAATCGCGGCAGGGAGACCGTCCGTCCCGGCCGGGTGGGCCTAACTGGACTTGAACCAGTGACCTCGTCCTTATCAGGGACGCGCTCTGACCAACTGAGCTATAGGCCCATCGGCGCAGCCGTGTGCGACGCCGAACCCGCAATATACAGCACGGCGGGCATCCGGCTCAAATCGGCGGCATTGCCCCGGTGGGCCCCGCTCGCGGGGCCGCAGGACCGGCATGCCCCGCGGAGGCGGTGCTCATTCCTCCTCCTGTCCACGAGTGCATGCCGCGGGGCCACGGGTGCGGGCCGGTCGCGACCCGCCCCGGCGGGGCTGCGGGACCGCCCGGTTCCGGTCATGGGCCAAGTCATCCACGAGTGCTCAAGAATTTGCGTTTCTCATCCGTGCCACGCGTCGGGGCGGGGCAACGCACCTTGAAACAGGCTAAAGTGTCCTGCGACACACAACCTCCTGCGGTCGATTCACACACCCCTAGTGACTCGGAACGACACTGGTCCTGCAGAGGAGCATCGTCCAGCAGGCCGGGTGACAGAAGAAGATTCCGTGAACGTCCGTTCGCCGGGACCCGGGCACCCCTCATCGCCTTGGGAACGGGGATCCTGCGGCAGCACCCCCTGTGGCCGCAATCGGCTCCCCGCCGCCGTTCGGTACGGCGGTGCCTCTCAACAGCGGAAGACCGTAGGAAGGTTTGGGCGAGTCATGAAGCATGCCGACGTCATCGGTGCTCTGGCGTCCCGGCTCGCGGTGTCCCTCAGCATGATCGACCGCGCGGTCGTCTTCGCGCCACAGGAGTTCTATCCGATCGAGACCACGCGCCAGGCGCTGAAGCAGGTCGAGGACCCCGCCTCCCGCACCGTCATCGAGGTGCGCACCATCGCCGACGTCGAATCCCTCGAGGGAGCGCTCAGGGACCGGGCCCGTCCACTGCTCGTGGAGTGGCACGGTCTCGACGAGCAGCTGGACGAGCTGCTCCGAGCCGTCGCGCAGGACGCGGACCGCGCCCTCGCCCCGCAGCACTCGATCGTCGTGGCTGCGGCCGTCGACAGCAGGCCCGTCACCGACCCCGATGGGCTGTTCGACGTCGTGCTCGGTTCCAGCTCGCTCGTCATCGACTCGGAGACCCTCAAGGAGCTCAGTCCGGAGCGGGCCGCCGACGGCGCCTGGAGTTTCCGCGTGCTGCGCGTGACCGGCGGCGTCCCCGCGCTCCTCGAGGCCTTCGCCGCCGATCTCGACGCGGCCGGCGGCCGAGACCTCACCCAGCAGTGGATGCGTCCGGGCGCCCGCCCCGAACCCGGCCGTTCCGCTGATGCGGCCGCCGCCTGGGCCGAGCGCGCCTATCCCGGCCTGGCCGCCGAACCGCTCGTCCTTCTGCACGCCTGGGCGTACTTCGTCTCCGAGGCGATGATGGTCGTGATCTCCTCGCACATCCTGGACCGCCGGGTCACGGCGGCCGAGGTGCGCGAGGCCCGCCTGAACGGCGCGATCACCCGCCCCGGCACCGGCGAGCCCGGTTTCCCGGTGATGCTCGCGATGCAGCTCGTCGACAGGATGCTGACCGATCCTATCGGCCCGGTCCGCGTCTGGCGGCGCCGGATGAGGACGGCCATGGCCGATCTCGCCATGCCCATACCCGACGCGGTGCGGGTCTGCACTCTGACGATGATCCGCGACTGGTCCTCGCTCGACAGGGTGCTGGCCTCCTCGATGCACATCCTGGCCACCTTCGCCTCCAACGAGCGTCTCGGCCTGGCCGAGGCCTGGGGCGACCGGGTCCCGGCCATGTGGACGCACATCGCCTACGCGCGCGAGTTCCTGCAGGGCACCTGGAGGTCCGGCCCGCCGTTCCTGCCCATGCCGTGGCTCGAGTTGATGTACCTCGTCGACGGCGAGGACGAGGAGTCCGCCTACCCGCTGATCAAGAGACTGCGCGGGCAGCTCATGCTCGGCCTGAGCGCCGTGCGCCCCGACTCGGTCGAGGACGTGCGGCGCTTCGTCCTGGCGGCGGAGAACGTCCTCACCGAGTGCGCCTCCAAGCACCTGGATGCCCGTATCCGCCGCCGCCATCCGGACGCCCGCTCCACGGACGACGCCGCCGTCCTGGCGCTCTGCCTCATGGGCATGGCCGATGGCATGATCTTCGCCGCGCTGCTGTCCGATGCCCAGGCCTGCCTGGGCATGGCCGCCAGCATCTGCGCGCAGAACAGGATCGGCGTCGTCTGCTACCCGGCCCTGGCGCTCGGCATGGCGGCCCGCAACGCGATGCTCTCGGGCAAGACGGCCCTGCACGAGCAGGCCCGCGCCTACATCGAGGAGTACGGGCGGCTGGTCGCCGTCTGCGGCGCCCGCGACGAGCTGCCCGAACAGCTCATCCGCATCGCCACCCGCTACAGCAACGACTGGAACGCCAATGGCCTGTCGAGCGCGGAGATCTCGCCGAACGCCCAGTTCGCCCCGCTCCAGGTCGAGGCCGAGGGGTGGGCACTGCTCGTGGACCGAGGCACGCTGCCGGCCTACCAGTGGCTGCAGGCCTTCCTCGGGCGCGCCCGCTGGAGCGACCTCCAGCCCCTCGAGTGGTGGCCGCTGCACGCCACGCTGGCCATGATCGATGCGCGCGAGGGCCGCCTGTACGAGGCTCAGCGCCGGCTCGAGGACGGACTGATCCCATCCGAGATGGCGCTGGTCATCCGTGCCTCGGTCGAGCTCGTCCAGGGCCATTCCGAGACGGTGAACACCCTCGTCGACCGCGTTCTGGCGATGTCGACGACGACGAGTCGCTGGCGCATGATCGCCTATGGTCTCAAACTCGGCGCCGCGGTCTTCGGCTCCGATCCGAACGACATGACCGGCATGATCCTGCGCCTGTACGACTGGTCCGACGTGCTCGGCGCGGTGGCCCTGCTGCCCGATGTTGCGCGCAGACCGATCGTCGACTTCATCGGAAGGCCCTATGACGGCCTCGTGGGCCTGCGCGTGGACGGATCGACGGGCTGGCCGTCCGCCGGCGTCATCCGCCTCACGCCGCGCCAGACCGATGTGCTGCAGGGCCTGGCAGAGGGCAAGACGCTCGGCCGTATCGCCGCCGACCTCGGCCTGGGCAAGGAGACGATCCGCTCCACGGCCAAGCAGATGTACAAGCGCCTGGGCGTCCACGACCGGGCCTCGGCCGTCCTCATGGGCCAGGCCCTGGGCATGATCTGAACGGCCGGTACGGGCCGAAGGAGGGGGTCGCCCCACGGCCCTGGGGGCTCCGGCAGGAGCAGAGCCTCAGGACCGCGGGGCGGGTGGATCTCCGGGCCGCGAGGGGCCCTGCGCGTCAGACCGCGTCTTAGACGCGGTCGCGGCGGCGCCTGGCCAGGATCGAGCCGCCGGCCCCGGCGAGCAGGGCCGCAGCGCCGACGGCCGACAGGGCGGCGCCCCCACCGGTCTTCGGCAGGCTGCCGGGACGGGTGGACGAGGCCGAGGAGCTGGTGGACGAGGGTGCCGCGCTGGTGGACTCGGAGGGGGTCGCCGTGTCACTGTCCTGCGAAGGAGCCGCCATGGACGGGGACTGCTCCTCCGGGGCCTGGCTGCTCATGGTGGGCGAGGGGCTCGGCGTGGCCGAATCCGTGGCGGACGGGCCTGTGCTCTGGTCGGGCCGGCTGTTCGAGGGCGTGCTGCTCGAGGACTGGCTTGGCGTGGTGTTCTTGTCGCAGGGGCGTGACACGAGGGTGATGGACAGGTTCAGTTCGGTTTGCAGGACGGTGATGCTCTGTTCGTGGATCCGGGTGTCTGTACCCTCGCCGGAGCAGTAGACGACCCTGCCGTTGCCGACGTAGACGGCCACCACCCTGACAGCGGCGAAGAACTCGGTGCTGCCCTGGCTCCTCGTGGCGCCCTGTTCGGAGAAGGACAGCACGTCGCCCACCTGGTAGTCCTGCGAGCCGCCGGCCCACCAGGTGTCCTCGTGCTCGTAGAGCCAGGCGGAGAACTCCGAGGCCTGGAACCGGCTGGTGCCGGAGAACTGCTCGAGCTCGGTGCTCTGGTCCACCCGGGCGCTGCTGTCGGTGCGGATGGTGCGACTGCCCTGGTCGTAGTACTGGCCCTGGAGGACCTTGCTCAGGAAGCAGTCGCTGTCCTCCTGGCTCAGGACCGCGCCGGCGTCCAGGAAGCTCCTGGCGCGGTCGGCCTCCTTCTGCGCGGCCGTGGTGTCGACCTGGGTACTCGGGTGATCGGCCACGTCGAGCTGGGAGGCCCCGGTGTCCGACGGGCCGCAGCCGTTGGAGCACGCGTAGGCGTTGGCGGGGATGAACAGCGCGGTCGCCGCGCACACGAGAGCAGGGGGGATCAACTTCTTCATGATGACGGGAAACTCCTCGGGGGTGTGTAGTGCTCCATTAGGGGTGAGCGCAGCGAGTATCTCACAGGATCCGATGGCGGGGGAACCACCCCCCGGAACATGGACCGCTGGTCCCGGGATCCGCTGGTGCCGGTGCGCCCCACTCCACCGCCGATGGCATGCCCCCGAGCGGTCCCTGGCGACCTCCGGCGCCATCGCCGTGTCCAGGGAGCAGGTGGACGACATCGTCATGATCCACGCACGGCCGTCGCCGCACCGCCGCCCCTCCCGGGCCGAATGCTCCACGCGCCGACGCAGGACGTCCGGGCGCCGGTTCCGAGCCCGACGCGCCGGCCCAGAACCCTCAGCCGACCCTGATTTGCTGATAATTGATGATTAATGTAATCTTTTCAGCCCAAGGGTTCGACAGCCCTGCGAACACGTGCACCCCGTGGTTACCCCTGATTGAGGACTTCTCATGACACTGCCTCTCGATGCAGCCCGTAGACGCCCGGCACTGCCGTGCCCCCCGTCCCGGGCGCTCCCGGGCCCTCCCCGGGGGCGAGCGGTGCCAGCGGTGCCGGGTCGGGGCCGTCCTGAGGGGACCGGTCCGCGATGAGCCTCCCCAGCAGCACGAGGACGGGCCTGAGAGGCCGCGTGCGGACGGCGATGGCGGGCGTCTGCGCGGCGTCGACCCTGCTCGGCATGGTGAGCGCCGCCCCGCCGGCCGCCGCCGCTCCCGACACCGAGCTGCCCGCCGTGTACGCCACCGGCGGTGACGGCAGGTTCAAGGACGCGATCCAGTGGCTCCAGTGGAGCGACTATCCGCTAGCCGCCAATGCCGAGGACAACACGGTGCTCGGCTACGGCGACCAGTTCGGGCCCTCCACGCGAACGGTCACGAACTACCGCTATCTCGACGACGAGCAGACCCTGAAACTCACCACGACGTGCACCCTGTCGGGTCTCGTCACCGATAACGAGGGGCAGGCCAACGGCGACGCGCCGGCGGTGAGACGGGCTCCGCTCGTCGCCACCGTACCGGGCAAGTGGGCCGGCGACGCGCTCGACAATCTGTACAACGTGGGCGGCTCCGGCCACTGGGAGAACGGCCAGATCGCCAGGAGCGGCAATCAGGTCTATCCGACCAACTACGTCAACGACAACCGGATGGTCATCGGCCTGTCCAACGGCTTCGCCGACAACGGCAATTCCGGTATCGGCTACGGGTCGAGGATGAGCTTCGACATGCAGTGCTCGGCGTCGCTCAACGGCCAGGAGGTGCCGCTGAGCGGGTTGGTGCTCGCCGATGCCGAGGCCTCGAGCGCCCACAGTCCCAGGGGCTACCGCGACGAGTGGGTGCAGGCCACCGCGACCCAGGGCTCCGGCACCAGCTGGCGCGTCCTGGACACCTACAAGGACCCCAACTGCCCCGTCACCACCCAGGCCGTCGTCTCCGACGGCGGCAACACCGTGCAGCTGATCCCCACCGGCGAGGAGTGCGTCTACCAGAACGGCGGCAGGTACAGGACCCCCGAGGGCATCGGCGGCCCCGACGCCGTGCTCTTCATGCAGGGCAGCACCCAGGCCCGCATCTCCATGCAGGGCCGCGGCTACAGCGCCGTCGCCCTGGGCCTGGTCGTCGGCACCGACTTCGGCGACGCCCCGGCCTCGTACGGCCGCGCCAGCTCGCTGTTCCAGCCGACCTGGACCGGCGGTCAGATCACCCGCACCACCGACGCCTTCAGCGTGGACCGGGCCACCATGAGCGCCGCCGACACCCGGCTGGGCGCCAGTATCGACAGCGAGGGCGACCAGAAGTTCTCCGCGGGCGCGGACGGGGACGATCTCAGCGGGATCGACGACGAGGACGGCGTGACACCACCGGCCGACGGCATCAGGACCCAGCCGGGGGCGCGGTACGCGCAGGAGGTCTCCTGCACGGGCCCCGGCAGGCTCGCCGGCTGGGTCGACTGGAACCGCGACGGCCGATTCGACGAGTCCACCGAGAAGAGCGACGAGCAGTCCTGCCCCTCGTCCGGGAGGGCGACGCTGAGCTGGACCGTGCCCGATGACGTGGTCCGCTCCGTGGCGGACGAGAACGCCACGAGCTACATGCGCGTGCGCATCACGAACGACGCCGGCACGCTGACGGCCACCGGCAACACCCGCACCGGCGAGGTCGAGGACTACGCCGTGGACGTGCGCGTGCCCACCCTGCGCCTGGTGAAGGAGGTCGACGCCGCGCAGGCGGCCGACGAGCAGAGCCTCGCGCCCGAGTCCTGGAGCCTGACAGCGGCAACCGGCGGCCAGGACGTGCTGTCCGGCCAGGGCAGCACGGACGAGGTCGTCGTCGCACAGGGGCGGTACACGGTCGCCGAGTCCTCCGGCGACTCCCGCGCCCAGGCCTACGAGCTGAGCAGCACCGTGTGCGCGAACTCCGACGGGCAGCAGCTGACGACCAGCGGCACCGACGGCGGAGCCGCGTTCGAACTGACCGGCTACGACCGGGTGACCTGCACCTTCACCAACGCCGCAAGCCAGGGCAGCGCCTCGTGGGCCAAGGTCGACGCCGCCGATGAGCAGCCGCTGGGCGGCACCGTGTGGACGCTCACCGGCCCCAGCCACCCCGGCGGCACCGAGGTCGAGGACTGCGTGGCCGATGACGCCGCCTCCTGCACGGGCCTCGACACCGATCCCGGGAAGGGGTCGCTCACGGTGACCGGCCTGATGTGGGGGCAGTACACGCTGCGGGAGAAGTCCGCGCCGGAGGGCTACGAGCTCAACCCGAACACCTACGTCCTCACCGTGAACGACTCGTCGCTGACGGCGAGACCGGACTCGGCGGTGCCCGACGAGCGCAAGGACGCTGCGGTGAGGTGGGCCAAGACCGCGGCGGACGGCTCCGCACTCGGCGGGTCGGCGTGGACCCTCGAACCCATCGATCCGGCGGGCGCGGCGATGACCGTCGAGGACTGCAGCGCCGACTCCGCCGATGACTGCACCGGGCCCGACAAGGACCCCGCCGCCGGCGCCTTCCTGGTCGAGGGCCTCGACTGGGGCGGCTACGAGCTGAAGGAGAGGTCGGCGCCCGCCGGCTACGTCCTGTCCGAGGACGTGCACGCGGTGCGGATCGAGGCCGCCAATGCCGGCACGACGATCGACCTGGGCAGCTTCACCAATGAGATGCACGGCCCGCTGGTCGTCCCCCTCACGGGCGGGCGCAGCGCGCAGCTCTTCCTCCTCATCGGCGGGGCCCTGCTGGGCGTCGGCGCAATGACCGTGGCCGTCCGCAGACGCCGTGCCCGGATGAGCGCCCGGGGCTGAACCGGCGGGCGCGAGGATCCCCCGCCGGCGGCTCCCCGGAGGGCCGGCGGGGTCCGTCCAGGCGGCGCCATGGCCGACTGACGGACTGCGGTCCGGCCCGGAACCACGGAGGACCCTGACTTGGAGGTGATTAATAATTCATGTAACCTGTTACCCCTAAGGGCTGATCTGCTCCCGGTGGGGGCCCCGCCGGCAGGAGCCCTGAACGGACCAGTCCCCGGAAGGACGGAACACGGATGAGGAACCATGCGGACCGGGTGCCGGCGCGCGCCCTGCCCGGTGCGGTGGGAGGCCGCCCCCTCGGCGGTGTCCTACCGGCTGCCGGCACGAGGACCGGGCCGGCCCGGGGGCCGACGAGGACTCCGCGTGGTTCAGCTGGAGCGGGATGACGGATGTCCCGGTCAACGATTCACACCTTCGCGTCGTACCGGATGGTCCGGTCGGCCTCAAGAGAAAGTCGAATTCAATGGACACGAACACTCACCCCGCCGGGAGGCGCCTTGCTGCCGCTGTCGGGGTCGTGGCACTGAGTCTGTCCGGCCTGTTCGGCGGCGCCGGCGTGGCCGGCGCCGACCCCTCGTACGGCAACATCGACCAGAACGCCACCGGCTCGATCATCATTCACAAGCACCTCAACGGTGACGCCACCCAGGGCAACGCCGCCGGCACGGGCACCGAGGGCGGCCAGACAGTCGACGGGGTGACCTTCGCCGCTTACCCGATCACCAGTCTCGACCTGTCGCAGTCCAGCGCCTGGGACACCCTGTCCGGGCTCGACGTGCCCGACAGCTCCTGCGCCGACCCGAGCGCACCGACCCTGACCGGGCAGACCCTGGGCTCCTCGGCCGGGAGCGCCACCACGGCGAACGGCGGCGTCGCCACCATCGGGAGCCTGAGCGTGAGGGCCTACCTGGTGTGCGAGACCTCGGCGCCGGCCAACATCGTCCAGAAGGCGAAGCCCTTCGTCGTGACCATCCCCTACCCGGACGCCGCCGGGAACGGCATGTGGCTGTACGACGTCAACGTCTACCCGAAGAACACCGAGGTCTCCCTGTCCAAGACCGTCGAGGAGCAGTCGCAGCACGGCCTCGGCTCGGTCGTCTCCTTCCCGGTGACCACCACCGTGCCGACCCTGGACGATGCCGCGTACTTCAAGTACTTCCAGATCAGGGACGCGATGGACGCCCGCTTCAGCGATGTCACCGTCTCGCAGGTGACGCTCGACGGCAGCGTGCTGACGGAGGGCACCGACTACACCGTCACGACCGACGGCAACACCCTTACGGTGAAGTTCACCAAGAGCGGTCTCATCACGCTCAAGAACAACCTCGGCAAGCAGGTCGTGGCCACCTTCCGGGGCACCGTGACCTCGGTGGGCGACGGCGTCATCAACAACACCGCCCAACTCCTCACCGACACCCAGTACGGCAGCGAGCCGGACACCCCGACGGACAACCCGCCGGTGCCGGAGGACCCGCCGACCACTCCCACGGTGACCACCAACTGGGGCGACCTCACGGTGCAGAAGGTCGATGCCAACAGCACCAGCACGGGCCTGGCCGGTGCCACCTTCCAAGTGTACGACGCGGCCGATCCCTACGCCGCCGACTGCTCCTCGGCCACCAGGGCCGGCGACCCCCTCTCGGTGAGCGGCCAGACCTCGTTCACGTCCGACTCCAGCGGCGTCGTGGACATCGCGGGCCTGTTCGTCTCCGATTCGGTGCACGACTCGACCAACGCCACCCAGCGCTGCTACGTGCTCGTCGAGACCGCCTCACCGGCGGGCTTCGTCCTCCCGAGCAACACGGACACCGCCGTGACGGTCAGAACCGGCACGACCACCAGTGGCACCTACGACACCACCATCCAGAACAGCAAGCAGGCCGTCCCCGGGCTGCCGCTGACCGGTGCGCAGGGCCGGGTGCTCATGATGGTCATCGGCGCCATCCTGATCCTCGCGGCCGCGTCCACCGTGATCGTCCGTTCCCGCAGGAACGCGGCGAGCGCCTGAGACCGGTGACCCGACCGGTCGATGACCGGCCGGGAGAAGAACGGTGATGCGGTGGGGAGGCCCGTCCTCCCCACCGCATCCATGATCGGGGGGCATGACCGCACCATGACTCGTACTCGCAGGGGACGGCAGTCCGGCGGCGAGGACCGGCGGAGGTGGCACCTGTCCCCGTTCGCGCTGCTCGCCGCGCTGCTCGCCTTCGTCGGCATGCTGGTCTTCGCCTACCCGACGGTCGCCAGCTGGATCTCCCGGTACAACCAGTCGAAAGTCGTCACCGATTATGCTGACGAGGTGGCGAACGCCGAGCCCGACGCGGCCGAGCAGCTGGCCCGGGCCCGGGCCTACAACGAGTCCCTCAACGCCGGTGCCCTGTTCGAGGCGGGCTCGAACGTTCCCACCGGGGACGGCAGCGGCGCCGATGAGTCGCTGGACTACGACTCCATGCTCACCGCCGATTCCAGCGGCCTGATGGCGCGGCTGAAGATCGGCTCGATCGACCTCGACCTGCCCGTCTACCACGGTACCTCCGACGAGACCCTGCTCAGGGGCCTCGGCCACTTGGAGGGCACCTCGCTACCCGTCGGGGGCGTGGGCACCCACGCGGTGATCACCGGGCACCGCGGTCTGGCGCAGGCCGAGATGTTCACCAACCTGGACAAGGTGAAGGTCGGCGACAGATTCGTCATCGAGGTCTTCGGCGAGGTGCTCACCTATCAGGTGAGCGGCACCCGGGTCGTCGAGCCCACCCAGACCGAGACGCTGCGCATCGACGAGAACCGCGACCTCGTCACCCTGGTGACCTGCACGCCGCTCGGCATCAACAGCCACCGCATCCTCGTCACCGGTGAGCGTGTCGAGCCGACCCCCGTCGAGGACGTGGAGGCCGCGGGCCGGCCCGCGAGCGCGGGGTTCCCCTGGTGGGCGCCGGCGCTGGGCGCGGGCACGGCGCTCATCGTCGCGTACGTGTGGCGCTCCGGCCT
This sequence comes from uncultured Propionibacterium sp., assembly GCF_963539965.1. Lineage (NCBI taxonomy): Bacteria > Bacillati > Actinomycetota > Actinomycetes > Propionibacteriales > Propionibacteriaceae > Propionibacterium > uncultured Propionibacterium sp. The sequence goes on along the minus strand of NZ_CAUTOU010000041.1, from coordinate 2,552 downwards.
CCCGAACCGGAAACGGGGCGGGGGAGGGCAGGCGGGCCCGCCCGAGGAGTGAGGAGTGAGGCCCGCCGTCGGGGACCGGGCCCCTCCCGGGGGGAATCGGGCGAGGATCGTCCGCGCCGCGCTCCTCGCCGGGCGGCTCAGGGCCTGAGGAAGAGGCCGTTGTCGTCGTCCTGAGGCGCCTTGTCCCTCAGCACGAAGTGCTTCTTCTTGCCGGTGGCGGTCATCGGCAGCTCGTCGACGAAGGCGTAGCGACGCGGGCGCTTGTAGTTGGCCAGGTCGTCGTCGTCCTTGCAGAAGCGGTCGAGCTCGGTGGCGGCGGCCTGCCCGTCCTCGAAGAAACCGGGGCGCGGGACGACGTAGGCGGCCACCAGCTGGCCCCACTCCTTGTCGGGCAGCCCGGTGACGGCCGCGGCGGCGACGCCCGGATGAGTGGCCAGCGCCTCCTCGACCTGCACCGGGTGGACGTTCTCGCCGCCGGAGATGATCATGTCGTCCTTGCGTCCGACGATGGTGATGGTCTCGTCCTCGTCCCAGGTGGCCAGGTCGCCGGAGTAGACCCAGCCGTTGCGGAACTTGCGCCGCTGCTCGGCCGGGTTGTCGGCGTAGGCGTAGCCGGCCTTGACCGAGCGCATGATGACCTCGCCGACCTCGGTGTTGTCCTTGGCGGCGAGTTCGTCGGGCCCGGCGAGGCGGTCGTCGAGGACGCGCACGACGGCGACGTCGTCGTCGATGCAGGCCTGGCCCGCCGTGCCGGGCAGGTCGGTGACGTCGTAGGGCCGCAGGAAGGTGTTCCAGAAGCTCTCGGTGACCCCGTAACCGTTGCCCAGGCGCGGGGTGAGCACCCGCTGGTAGCGCAGCGCTGCGGCCCTCTCGAGCGGGGCGCCCATCGTGACGATGCCGCGCAGGCTCGACAGGTCACGGGCCCGCGCCTCCTGGGCGTCGGCCAGGCGCTCCAGGTTCGTGGGGGCGCCGACCAGGTAGGTGAGCCGGTACCGCTCGACGGCATCGAGCACGGCGCCCGCCTCGAACTTGGGCATGATGACGACCTCGCCGCCCACGTAGAACATCGTGTTCGGGCCGGCGCAGTAGTTGCCGCCGCGGTGGAACCACGGCGACATGTTGAGCGTGCGGTCGTGCGGGTTGACGGGGAGGTGCATGATCACGTCGTGGGCGGTCAGCACCTCGTTGAAGCTGGCCAGCGGCACGGCCTTCGGCATGCCGGTGGTGCCCGAGGTGAACAGGCGGCTCGTCTCGTCCCAGGTGGAGCCGTCGGCCGGAGCGGTGAAGCCGGTGGCCCGCTCGGCGCAGAGCTCCTCGAAACCGATGGCGCCGGGCAGCAGCTCGCCGTCGCCCACGCCGACCAGCACCCCGGGCCGGAAGTCGGCCTTGGCCAGGGACTCGGCGGTCTGCTCGGAGCGGCTGGTGTCGTAGACGTAGACGGCCGGGCGCAGCTGGTCGAGCGCGTAGGCGGTCTCGCCCGAGGCCAGCCGGAAGTTCATGGGCGAGCTGACGGCGCGCAGCCCCTGGGCGGCGATGTACAGCAGGGCGAACTCGGGGCAGTTCAGGAGCTGGTGGGCGACGATGTCGCCGGTGCCGATGCCGCGTGCGGCCAGGCCCGCCATAAGACGGCCGGCATCGGCGCCCAGCTGGGCGTAGGTCCAGGTGCGGCCGCTGGGCAGGTCCGTCATGGCGGTGCGGTGCGCGTAGCGGTGCACATTGCGTTCGAAGCCGGCGGCCCAGGTGAAGTGGCGCTCGACGACCTCGCGCAGGGCGGCGGTGTCGTAATCGGTGTTGGGGGGCTCGATGGGCGGTGTCATCTGCGTCCTTCTTCGTGCTGATGGCCGGTGGTCCGGAGACGCCGGGCGCTGGCGCCTCCTCAGCGCCTACGGGCGAGCGGGTCCCGGGCCACTGTCAAAGTTACGCTCCGGTAGGTAGCGGGGCAATCATCGGGCGTCCAACGACCCGCGTCCCCGTTGCAGGCAGGGGGAGCTCGTGGCCGTGCCGTGCCGGGAGTGCTCGCGCGTCGGCGCAGGAGATCTGGCAGAATGACCCCTAGGGGAAGGGGTCGAGATGGACGAGCAGTTCGTGGTACGCGTCGAGGGCTGCGCCCTCATGGGCCAGGTCTGGGGCGCCGGTCCGGCCGTGGTGCTCCTGCACGGCGCGGGGATGGACCGGGCCGTTTTCGACGACCAGGTGATGCCCCTCGTCGACGCCGGTTTCAGGGTTGCCGTGCCGGATCTTCGCGGGCATGGACGCTCGCGTCCGAGCGCGACGGCCCCGAGCGCCGAGGTGCTCGAACGGGACGTGCTGGCGGTCATGGACGAGCTCGGCATGGACCGTGCGGCGCTGGTCGGTCAGGCGCTCGGCGGCACCATCGCTCAGGGTCTGGACCGGGACCACCCTGAGCGCGTGAGCGCTCTGGCGGCGCTCGGCACGGTCTGGAACGCCGACCGTCCGACCGGGCCGCGGGTCCCGGGGGTCCCCGGGCGGGCGCTGTCGCGCTGTCCGATCGGTCGTGCAGCGCTGCGGCGCCTGGCCGACTCGGCGTCGAC
>NZ_CAUTOU010000040.1:0-19453 GCF_963539965.1 uncultured Propionibacterium sp. | reverse complement strand
ACCACCTGCCCCACGATCATCCCGCCCACCACCCGAAAAACACCAAACACCCCAGAACGCCTCAGACTCGTCCAAGCCCACTACGCCGACGCGATCCCCCTCGACCTCCTCAAAAGCGAGCAAGACCGCATCCGCGCCAGCCTCGACCAGATCACCACCCGGCTCGACAACCTCGCCGAGGCCCGAGCAGGCTTGGACCAGCTCACCGATCTCCTGGTCGACCTCAACGAGCTCTACGACAAGTGCGAACCAGCCGAACGACGCATCCTCAACCGCGCACTGTTCACCCGCATCACCATCGACGACGAAGAAAACGCCACTTACACTCCCGAGCAGACCATAGCCAGCGTCCTAGCCCACACCAGCATCGATGCCCCGGCCGAAGTCACCGCAGAAACAAAACTTGCCCCGCCATCAGGCGGGGCAAGTTTCGAGTTTCTCTACTTACGTGGAGCTAGGGGGACTCGAACCCCCGACCTTCTCATTGCGAACGAGACGCGCTACCAACTGCGCCATAGCCCCCTGCCCGCGCCCGCAACCGAGCAGCGAAGCACGCTAGAGCTTAGCACCCCGCGCCATCGGGCCCAAGCGGGCCGCCCGGCGCCTACTCCCCCACGGCCCTGCCGAGGCCCTGCTCGCCGCCGCGGTCGTCATCGGGCCCGGTCTCGCCGCCGTCCTGCGGGGGCTCGGCGATGACGGGCATCCGCGGCTGGGCGGCCGGCGGCACCGGGGCCGACAGGTCGATGGTGCGCACCGAGCGCGGCACCAGCGGCTTGGACACGTAGGTGGGCGGGGTCACCGCGATGGGCTCCCACAGCGAGCCGATCGTGGAGGTCACCGGCAGCTCGAGCGAGATCGAGATCTCGGTGTCCTCGTTGTGCACATCGGTCAGGTCGACCGTGTTGACCGCGACCGTGTCCTCGGTCCAGTTCTGGCAGACCGAGTCGAGCTTCTCGTCGATCATGGCATCGACGGTGCGCACGCTGACCCGGCTGACCACGACGAAAACGCCCAGCAGCGCCACGCCGATGAGCGAGAGCCACCAGGGCGCCGAGGTGACGGCTGCGATGACGACCGAGGCGATCATGAGGACGAGCGAGCCGATCAGGCCCAAACGGCGGCGGCGCGCCGCGATCTGCGAGGCGCGCCGCACCTCGAACCTGACGGCGTCGCGCTGAAGCGGCGTGGAGATCTGGAGCGCGGGATCGTTGAGCTCGCTGAAGTCGGGCCTGCGGCGTCCCCTGCTGCGCCGCACCACGCGCATCGACTCGGTGAAGTCGTCCACCGAGACGTCGTGCACCGTCAGACGCGGGTCCTTGTGCAGCACGAAGCGGGGAACCAGATACGCCAGCCAGCCGGCGACTATCGCCAGCCAGATCAACCCCGTCACACCCATGGGAGAAAACGTAGGGGCTCGTCCTCGCCGCGGCGCACCGCACACGCCGCCCCGCCGACCATCGAAACCCTGTGAAAACCCTCACAGACTCGCCTCAGGGTCACTCGCCCCCCTTGTCAGAGGGCTGCTTCGGCGCGATGCGCCGGGACAGCAGCCGGTGCAGCTCGCCGAGCGGCGGGCGCTCCTCGGCGGTCCTGACGTAGACGTCGTGGTCGCGCCAGCCGCCGTCGATGTGCAGATAGCGCTGCCGCAGGCCTTCGTAGCGCCAGCCGAGCTTCTCGACGACGCGATGGCTCGGCCCGTTCTCGGGCCTGATGCAGATCTCGATGCGGTGCAGCCCGACGACGTCGAAGCAGAAATCGGCGGCCATGGCCACGCCCATCGGCGTGTACCCGCGCCCGGCATGGCCCTCGTCGATCCAGTAACCGATCGAGGCCAGCCGGGAGGCGCCGTAGGCGACGCCCGCGACGGTGACCTGGCCGATCATGGGGGCGCCCCTGAGGACGCGCGCACCGGTCCGGCCGCTCTCCTCCAGCGCGAGGGCCCAGCCGAAGGTCGAGCCCTGGCGCCCCATGCGCCGGTAGCGCCTCACGAGCTGGTGGAATTCGAGCGGGTTCTCGCCCGAACCGGGCGGCAGGGTCGAATCCCACGGGCCGGTCCAGTCGCGGTTGGCCGCGCGCAGCCGAGCCCACTGCCCGGCGTCCCGGGCGCGCAGCGGGCGCAGCACGAGCCCGCCGTGGTGCAGGACGACCGGCCACGCGGGCCCGCAGACCATGGTGCCCGCCCGGCCCGCAGCCCACGAGCCGCTCATCCGGAGCCGAGCGCCAGATAGTCGAGGCCGTCACCGGCCTGCGCCGACATGCTGCCCTCGCCGAGCACGAGGAAGCCGTCGCAGCGGGCGATCGCTCCCAGAGCGCCGGGCCGGTCGGCCAGCGGCAGCGCGTGCAGACCGTCGGGCCCGGCAACCGCCCGGGCCGGAATGTACTCGCAGACGCCGCGGTCGCCGCTCACCGGCGCGTCGAGCGTCGCCCGGACGACGGGGCGCTCGGGCGACGCGCCCATGAGCGTCCGGATGACCGGGCGCCCGAACGCCTCGTACCCGGTGTAGGCGCCGGCCGGGTCGGAGCCGAGCATGAGCACCGGCACGCGGTCGGCGCCGATGAGGCCGAAGCCCTGGACCGGGCCGGGACGCAGGGCGACCGTCGAGAAGTCGACCGGGCCGAGGCCCTCCAGGGCCTCGGCGAGCGGACCGTCGGCGCCCTGCTCGATGCCGCCGATGGTGATGAGCAGGTCGGCGCGGATGAGCTGGTCGGTGACGGCCTCCGCGATGGAGGCCGCCTCCAGGGCCGCGGACTCCTCGCGCCACACCTGGGCGCCGTCGGCGCGGCAGGCGGAGGCCACCATGAACGAGGCGGCGTCCCGGTGCTGCCGGGCGGCCATCTCGAAGGCCTGACTGGACCGGTCCCTCTCGCGCAGCGACAGGACGACGACGCGCGGACGCGGGCGGCACAGCACCTTGTCGAAGCCGGCGCCGCCGATGAGGCCGAGCAGGCGCTCGTCCAGCATGGTGCCCGCCGTGGCGATGACGGAGCCATCGGCGGCATCGGAGCCGACCTGGCGGACATTGACCCCCGCGTCCACGGAGCACTTGACGAGCAGGTTCTCCCCGTCGACGACGATGGCCGCCTCGAGCGGCACGACGGCATCGGCGCCCGGGGGCATCGGGTGGCCGACGAGCACCGGCACGGCGGAGGCCGGCTCGTGCACATCGGAGGTGATCGTCAGGACGACGCCGCCGGCCGGGTCCACGTCGCGCACGTCGATCGAGATCACCGCGTAGCCGTCGCACGAGGCCTCGGGCAGGGCCGGCAGGTCCCCGTCGGCGAGGAGGTCCTCGCACAGGCTCAGGCCGGAGGCGTCGATGAGGTTCATGCCGAAGGGCATGAGCGGCTCGAGCATCGAGCAGATCCAGTCGCGCTGGCCCTCGACCGTACGGGCCCCGTGCGGGCCGGGCTCGGGCGCGAGGGCCAGCCGCGTCGTCTCGGGCTCCGCCGGCTCCGGCGCCGCGGACTTCTTGCTACGACCGAAGAGTGCCATGGCCCTTACGATATGTGCATGCCGCAGCCCAGCCCGGACGGACGCACCGCGCAGCGCTCCCCCCTCGTCCCGGACGGGGCGACCGCACCGGCCCGCGCCGGCGACCCGGCCGGCCGGAAGAAGACGATCCGCCGGGCCGCGCGGGCGGCCCGGCGGGCCATGGCACCGGGACAGCGGGCCGCGGACGACGCGGCGCGCACCCGGCGCGCACTCCAATTCATCCACGACGAACTGGCCCCGGGCTCGGTGATCGCCTGCTATCTGTCCGCACCCGGCGAGCCGGACACCCTCGGCCTGGTCGAGGCCCTGCGCGCCGGGGGCTACCGGGTGCTCGTGCCCGTCCTCGGCAGGACCCCCGGCGGCGGGCCCCGTCACGGCATCGCCTGGGCCTGGTACGGGGGGCCGCGGGCCCTCGTGCCAGGGCCGTGGTCCATCCCCGACCCGACCGGCGAGACCCTCCCGGCCCAGGCGCTCGCGCAGGCCGATCTGGTCGTGGTCTCGGCGCTCGGAGTGGGGCTGGACGGCAGCCGCATCGGCACCGGCGGCGGCTGGTACGACAGGGCATTGGCGCACGCACGGCCCGGGACGCCCTGCTGGGCGCTGGCCAACGACGGCGAGGTGGCCGATCACCTGCCGCGCGAGAGGCACGACCACCCGATGGACGGTTTCATCACCAGCACGCGCACGCGGGCGACCCCGGCCTGACGGCCCCGCACCGGCATCTCTCTCCCCCTCACCGTGCAGACGGGGCCGCTCATCACCGGCACCCGGCACCCCGCGGCGGACGGTTTCCGCCTCCGCCGGCGCGAACGTACAATGTCCTGCGGTCCGTGCACCCTGCCGGCTCCATGAGGACGAGAGAGCATATGCCCACCTACCAGTACCACTGCAATGACTGCGGCAACGACCTCGAGGTCGTCCAGAGATTCACGGACGACGCTCTCACCGTCTGCCCGAGCTGCGCGGGGCATCTGCGCAAGGTGTACAGCGCCGTCGGCGTGGTCTTCAAGGGTTCCGGCTTCTACGCCACCGACAGCCGTTCGAAGGGAGCCTCTTCGTCCGCCGTTCCCGCGACCGGTCACCACGGCTCCGGCTCGAGTGATTCCTCGGACGGCTCGTCGGCCTCGTCCGGCACGGCGTCCTCGAGCGACTCGGGCGGCACCGCCGCCGCAGTGGGGTCCTCCTCGGGAGACTCGGCCGCCTGACCCGGGCCCTCCCCGGCCCCGCGCGCATTGGCCCGACGAGGCGGCCCGGTCACGCGGCCCCGCCCCCATCCGCGGATCCTCCGAGAACGCCTGTGGACAACTGACGGACCACGGGCGTCGCCGAGCACACTGCTGGCATGAATCTCAGCGGATGGTTCTCCTCGCTCCTGCGGGCGGTGCGCTGGCATCGCCGCGGCCTGGCCGTCATCGCGGCGGCCTGTGCGCTGGTCCTCGCCCTCGCGGCTCTGTCCCCGAGACCGGCACCCACGCGAACGGTGGTCGTCAGCGCACGCGATCTGGCGGCGGGCGTCGTAGTGGGCGCCGATGACGTCACGACGGCCGAGCTGCCCGCCGAGGCGGTGCCGGCCGCCGCCCTGACCGATCCCGCCCGGGTCATCGGGCAGGTCCTGGCCGTGCCGCGCCCCGGCGGTACGACGCTCATCGGCGAGGACATCGTCGGTTCCGCCCTCGTCTCGGCCGCCGATGGGCTGTCACTGGTGCCCTTCCGCATCTCCGATGAGGGCATCGCAGCGATTCTCCAGGTGGGTGATCTCATCTCGGTCGTTGCCCTGAGCCCGGAGGGCCAGACGGTCCCGATCGTCGACCGGGTGCGCATCGCAGCACTGCCCGCCCCTGCGGCGTCCGGGGCGTTCAACAGTTCCGGCGCCGGCGGTGCACTGATCATCGCCGCGGCCGAGGCCGACCAGGCCGAGCTCCTGGCCTCGGCCTCGTCCTCGTACGAGCTGAGCATCATCTTGGAAGCACCCTGAGAAATTTGGGGGTGGGCACCTACGAGGCCAGAAGATCACCTTGTCAGAAGACGGTAGTGTCAGTCCTCGGCGCGGAGCCGGAGTGTTGCGCGTCTTCTCTAGACTCAAGGGACTGGGGATGCCCCGTTCCTCTGCGGGGTTCAGGCCCCGGTCGGGCGTCATACCCTGGCGTGTCCGGCGCGCCCTGCCCGTTCCCCTGTCAGCGCACTTCCAAGGAGAAATATGAAGGGCTTCAAAGAGTTCATCATGCGCGGCAATCTGATCCAGACCGCCGTCGCTTTCATCATCGGCACCGCGTTCGCCACAGTCGTCACCACTTTCACCTCCGTCGTCCTGAGCCTCATCGCCAAGGTGCTCGGCGGCAGGGAGCCGAACTTCGACAACTGGAACCCCGGTGACATCCCGGTCGGTCCATTCCTGACCGCGCTCATCTCGTTCCTCATGGTGGCCGCCGTGGTCTACTTCGCCATCGTCAGGCCGTTGAATGCACTCGAGGAGCTCAGGAAGAAGGGCAAGGAGCCCGAGGACATTCCTCCGACCGAGGCCGAGCTGCTCACCGAGATCCGTGACCTGCTCGCCGAGAATGGTGGCGCCAGGCGCTCCACCGGCAGCTCACAGGCCTGAGTCGTCGACCACCGCGCGGGGCCCGAACGGCGGATCTGTTCGGGCCCCGGCGCGTGTCCGGCGGATCCGTCCTCGCGCAGCGGCAGCCGGGGGAAGCCGGTTGCCGAGCAGCTGCCCGTCCGGATCCGCCCGCACGCGGTGGTCAACCGACTGCGCCGTGGTGCGGCGGGCGCTCGCCCATGAGGCGCAGGTCCTCGCGGTCGAAGGGCTGCGAGTGGTCCCTCACGCCGGAGTCGATGGCGTCGAGGTCGAGCAGCGAGACGCACTGGGCCACCCAGGCGTGCAGCCGGGCGGAGCCGAGCCCCGACCTGACATCATCGGGAACGGGTACTGGCCAGCGCCGGGTCTCGGCGCGGCGGGCGTTCCGGAACTCGCGCAGCCCGGCCGCCGTCCACCCGGCCCGGTCGAGGCGTGCGACGAGCCCGGCCGGGGAGTCGATCCGGGTCGGGTCGATGCGCGAGGCGGCCTCACCGCCCAGGGCGTAAGCGGCGGCCGTTGCGAGACGGGGGTCGGCGCTCACGGGCCCTGCAGCACCTGCCCGTCGGCGATCGTCCCGCCCTCGTCACCGAGGGTGACATCGCCGACTACCCGGACGTCGGCACCGAAGCTCCAGTCGCCGGTGACGGTCAACGAGCCCGCCTCGCGCAGGTGCACCGGGTGCGGGATGCGCCTGTCGAACTCCCCCACGAACTTGTAGGCCGGGCCGAGGTCGATACCGGGGATGCGCTCGACCTGAGCCCTGAGGATTCCGTCGTCACCGATCTCGTAGACGTCCGAGCGCAGCAGGAGGAGCTCGTTGGTCTTCTTGACCGGCACGAAGCGGTCGCGGGCGACCTTGAGCACCTTGGCGTCGTCGAACAGCTCGATGGCCGCCCCCATGGCGCTCTCGACCTGGATGACCTCGGGGCTCGAGGGATCCTTGGGGTCGATGGTCTTGGTGTTGCGGATGAGCGGCAGGCCGAGGACACCACCGGTCTCGTCGAGCTTGGCCCTGAGGGCTTCGAGATTCCACCACAGGTTGTTGGTGTTGAAGTAGCGGTGCACCGTCTCGTCCGTGAAGAACCTCAGGTCCTCATCGGCGGTCTGTGCGGTGTCGCGCAGGACGAGCCGGCCGTCGGCCCTGCGGATGGCCAGGTGGCCGCCCTTGCGGTCATTGGGGGTGCGCTCGCACACTTCGGAGCACCACGAGGCGCCGGTGGCGGCGAACCAGCCGGCGATCCTCGCGTCGGGGGCCGCGCCGAGGTTGTCGGAGTTGGAGACCGCAGCGTACCTGTACCCGGCGGAGAGCAGTTCGTCGAGCAGGCCGCTGTCGTGGAGCGACGCGTAGATGTCGCCGTGACCGGGCGGGCACCACTCGAGCGAAGGATCCGCCGGCCACTCGGCCGGGGTGAGGTCGCCGGCCAGGAGCTTGGGCTCCTTGCTCTGCAGGAAGTCCAGGGGCAGCCCGTCGACCGGTAGTTCGGGGTACCCCGCCAGGACGGCGAGGGTGTCGTCATGCGTGTTGAAGGAGTCCATCAGCAGCAGGGGCAGGCGCACACCGTACCTCCTGCGCGCGGCCAGCACCTGGGCGGCGAGAATGTCGAGGAAGCTGCGACCGTCACGGACTTCGAGGAGGGTCTTGGCGCGGGTCAGGCCCATCGAGGTGCCGAGTCCGCCGTTCGGTCTGATGAGGACCGTCCTGTCGAGGGCCTCGCGGGCCTGCTCGTCGCCGACCCGGATGTCGTCGATACCGGGCACCTCGCCCAGCGGCTCGATGGAGTCCTCGCGGATCAGTCCGGTGTCGCCCGAGGCGACCTGGCCGTAGTAGTGGCTGAACACGTCGATGGCCGTACGACCGATGCCCGCGTCGATCATCTTCCGCCTGGCTCGTTGCAGTCCTTGCTCGCTCATACCCACAGCCTAACCAGAACAGGCCGCACATCCCCAGTCCAGTCGTACGGGGAGGAACGCCGCAGCGGCCAGCGCCAGAGGCCGGGGGTTGAAAGAAGACGACGCCCGCTGAGGAGCCGAAGCCGTCTGCCCACCCCCAGGAGACCTACAACAGCAAGGCGTCGCCTTCACCATTGATCATATGACCGGTGACGCCGGAGGCAAAGAGCTGAGAGGAATCCTCAGGAAGTGTTTATGAACAACAGGCCAGGCATTTATTCTGCCGGTCCCTCCGCGGCTCTGGAGGGGCCGGACGGCCGCGCGCCGGCGAGACGGTTTTGTCCTGCTCCTGACAGTGCGGCTAGGCTGAGCGACGAGGCCCCGTAGCTCAGGGGATAGAGCAGCGGTTTCCTAAACCGCGTGTCGAAGGTTCGAATCCTTTCGGGGCCGCCGGAGCGGGACGCGGTCTCCTGGGATCACGGGGGTCGTGGGCCGGCCCTGCGCACGACGCGGATCCGATGGCGCCCCGGGTCGCGGGTCCTGCTCATGATCGACGAGTACTTGGTCGTCCACCTCGTCCGGCGGACCGGGCGCGTCCGGAGCCGCCGGACGAGTCCATCCGGCCCCTTCCTCAGCCGTCGCTTCATGCGGCCCCGGTCCACAGGGTCCCGTACCATCCCCGACGCCTCCGTCAAAACGTCCGCGCCCGGTGCCGACCAGTGATGGCCGGCACCGGGCGCGGACGGGGGACCAAGTGTTCTCAGGCCACCTCGCCGCCCTCGGTCGTGTCATACTCCCGAACCTGCGCGATGAGGTTGTCGAGCTGGGCGGCGTTGAGCGCACCGGCGTTGCGGAACAGCAGTTTGCCGTCCTTGAAGGCCATGAGCGTGGGGATGGCCTGGATCCCGAGCTGCGCGGACAGATCCTGTGCGGCCTCGGTGTCGACCTTGCCGAAAACGATGTCCTCGTTCTTGTCGCTGGCGGCCTCGAAGATCGGTCCGAAACGCTTGCAGGGGCCGCACCATTCGGCCCAGAAGTCCACGAGCACGATACCGCCGGAGGTCACGGTGCTCTCGAAGCTGGCCTCACTCAGTGCGGTGGTAGCCATAATCATCCTTTCGAAGAGTGCGCGCTCCCGCTGGAACGCTGACGCCTGTAGAACATCATCGATCGCCGCGGTATTCCCCGGGTGCGGCCGGCCGAGCGGACCCCCACGCGACGGCACCGGCCGTGGCGCCACGGACCAGGTCAGTGACGGGCCCTGACGCGCACCGAGCTCGCGTAGTCCTGCGGGATGCGCAGCGCGCGCCGACCGTCCTCACTGGCCAGGACGAAGTCGTCGTCCTGTTCGCTGAGGATCACGATGTCGCCGGGCCGGATCTGCGATCTGTCGAACTCGGCCATGAACTCGGGATCGGTCTGCGGATGCTCGTCGACCATGATGAAGGCGGCCCTGGTCAGACCGGCCGCGACAGTCACGTGCAGCTCTTGGCCGTAGTCGGCGAGCCGGTGCACCTTGCGGGCCGTCGCCGCGGGGATCGGGGTGCCGTACGGGCTCGTCTCGGGGTTGCCCAGCCGCTCGGCCATGCGTTCGGCGACCTCTTCGCTCATCACATGCTCCCAGCGGCAGGCCTCGGCGTGAGCCCGGGAGTAGCCGAGCTCGAGCACGTCGATGAGGAAGCACTCGGCCAGACGGTGGCAGCGCATGACGTTGCGCGCCTCCTCGAAGCCGGCTCTGGTCAACTCGATGGTGCGCTCCCCGGTCAGTCTCATGAGGCCGTCGCGCTCCATGCGCGCAACCGTCTGGGAAACCGTGGGACCCGCCTGGTGGAGCCTGTCGACGATGCGAGCGCGCCTGGGCTCGACATCGGCCTCCTCCAGCTCGAAGACCGTACGCAGATACATCTGGGAGGTGTCAATCAGATCGCCACTCATGCCATGCCTCTCATTATTCTTCCCGTTTCCGAGAAGATTAGCCGTCCGGGTCCCGTGGATATTCCCCCGGGGTCAGTGTTTTCCCCGTTTCCGGCGAGAGGCCGGCGCGCCCGGCCGAATTCGGCCGTCCCGTCCCCGTGCCGCGCTCTCCCCAACGGCCCGGATGGAACGAGCCCTCTGCGCCCGGGCCGCGGGTGGGAGAATCGAGGGGTGAACGAACTCGTGATCCCGGCCGGGCTTCTCCCCGAGGACGGCCGTTTCGGTTCCGGCCCCGCCAAGGTGCGTCCCGAGGCGCTCGCCGCCCTGGTCTCCAGCCCGCTGATGGGGACGTCCCACCGCAGGCCCGCTGTGCGCAATGTCGTGGCCAGGGTTCGCGAGCGCCTGGCCGAGCTCTACTCGATGCCCGACGGACACCAGGTCGTCCTGGGCAATGGCGGCGCGACGAGCTTCTGGGACCTGGCCTGCACGAGCCTCATCGAGCGCCGCTCCTCGCACGCGGTCTACGGATCCTTCAGCAGGAGGTTCGCCGCCGTCACCTCGCGCACGCCGTGGCTGCAGGCCCCCGCCATCGCCGAGGCCCCCTTCGGCTCGGGCCGCCTACCCGCCGTCGAGGACGGGATCGACGCCTACGCCTGGGCCCAGAACGAGACCTCCACCGGTGTGGCCATGCCCGTCGAGCGCCTGTCCGGCACCGATGACGGCGCCCTCATGCTCGTCGACGCGACGAGCGCCGCCGGCGGCATCGACGCGGACCTGACCCAGGTCGACGCCCTGTACTTCTCCCCGCAGAAGAATTTCAGCTCCGACGGCGGCCTGTGGCTGTCCTTCTGCTCGCCGGCCGCGCTGGAGCGCTCCGAACGCCTCACCGGCGATCATGACGGCCGCTGGGTGCCCGACACCCTCAACCTGACGCTGGCCGCCACCAGCTCGGCGAAGGACCAGACGCTCAACACACCGGCCCTGGCCACGCTGGTCCTGCTCGACGAGCAGCTCGGCTGGATGCTCGACAACGGCGGCATGGAGTTCGTCACCTCGCGCACCGCCGACTCCTCGAACCGCGTCTACCGGTGGGCCGAGGCCAACCCGTTCGCCCGCCCGTTCGTCGCCGACCCGGCGCTGCGCTCCCCTGTCGTGGCGACCATCGCCTTCGACGAGAGGGTCGACGCTCCGCTGCTGTGCAGCACGCTGCGCACCAACGGCATCCTCGACATCGAGCCGTACCGCGCGCTGGGCACCGACCAGATGCGCATCGGCGTCTTCGCCTCCGTCGAGCCCGACGACGTGAGCCGGCTCCTGGACTGCATCGACTGGGTGCTCGAACGCATCGTCGACCGGCACCGGTGAGCCCGGGCTCAGCCCAGACAGTTGTCCCTGGCCGTGCGCCTGAAGACGAAAAAGGCCGCGACGAGCGCGACGGCGAGACTGAGGATGAGGGCGGCGATCGTCTTCTTCCGGCTGAGCGAACCGCTCTTCACGGTGGACTCGGTGGTGGAGCCGGACCTGTCGGCCGCCGTAGTGGACGAGGCGGCAGCGCTCGAGGCCGTGGCCTGGGGCGCCGGCTGGGCCGGCACGGTCTCCGCTGCTGCGGGGTGCTGCGCCAACAGACCGAGCGTGAGCACCACGCCCGCGAGGGCCGCCCTCGCACGACGGGTCTTCGGCGTCCTGGCACTGTCCTGCTGCTTGTCCACGGCGGCAACTCTATGCGCTGGACGGGCTGGGCGCCCACAGACCCTCCGGGGGCGGGACCCGCGAAGAAGGCATGATGCCCGGGGCCGGGCTAGGTGCCCGCGATCGCCCTGTTGATGACATCGGAGGCGAAGTAGACGACGAACAGCACCCCTACCACCCACATGAGCGGGTGCACGTGACGGGCCTTGCCCTGGAAGATCTTCAGCACGATGAACATGACGAAGCCCGCGCCGATGCCCACCGAGATCGAATAGCTGAAGGGCATGAGCACGATCGTGATGAACGCCGGGATCGCGTCGACCAGGTGGTGCCAGTCGATTTCGGCGACCTGCTGCATCATGAGGAAGCCGACGATCACGAGCACCGGGGCGACGGCCTCGGAGGGCACCATGTTCGTCAGCGGCGACAGGAAGGTCGCCAGCAGGAAGCAGACGCCGGTGACGATCGAGGCGACGCCGGTGCGCGCACCCTCGGCGACGCCCGCGGTCGATTCGATGTACGAGGTGCTGGACGAGGTCGAGCCCAGGCCGCCGAGCAGTGCGGCCAGGGAGTCGACGAGCAGGATGCCGCGCAGGTGCGGGGGCTCGCCGTTCTCGTCAAGGATGCCGCCCTCAGCGCCCACGGCCACAACGGTGCCCACGGTGTCGAAGAAGTCGGCCAGCAGCAGCGAGAAGATCAGCATGAGGGCGCCGAGCACACTGGCCGGCGTGAACCGGCCATCGATGTTGGCGAAGGCGCCCACCAGGTCGACGCGCCCGATGAGGCCCAGGTCGGGGGCGGTGAAGGCCGAGACGCCGGGCCACGCCGGGACGTTGAGCGCCCAGCCCTCCGGGTTGGCGCCGCCGTCGGATCCGGTCGTGGGGATCTTGACGATGGCCTGCACGATGATCGCGACCACGGTCGTCGCGATGATGGCGATGAGCATGGCGCCGCGCCTGGAGCGCACGTACAGGAGCAGCAGGATGAGCAGGCCGATCACGAAGACGAGCTGGGGCAGGGTGCCGAGCGAGCCGTCCAGGCCCAGCTGCACCGGGGTGCCCGAGCCGGGGGTGATGATGTTGGCGTCGACGAGACCGACGAAAGCCACGAACAGGCCGATGCCGACCGAGATGGCCACGCGCAGCTCGCGGGGGACGGCCCGGAAGACGGCCTCGCGGAATCCGGTCAGGACGAGCAGGGTGATGATGATGCCCTCGATGACGATCATGCCCATCGTGCGCGGCCAGGTGGAGTTCGGCGCAATGACGTAGGCGCACATGGCGTTCAGGCCCAGCCCGGTGGCCAGGCCGATCGGGAATCGTCCGACAACGCCCATGAGGACCGTGCTGATGCCTGCGATGAGCGCCGTCGCAGCGGCGACCATGGCGATCGAGTGATCGACCGCCGCCTGATCGACGACGCCGGCGGCGGCATCGGTGTACTTGGGGGCGCCCGAGACCAGATTGCCCCGGGAGTCGGCGGCGGTGCCGATGACCAGCGGGTTGAGCGCGAGGATGTAGGCCATGGTGAAGAAGGTCACCAGACCGCCGCGCAGTTCCTGCCCGACGGACGAGCCGCGTGCTGAGATGTGGAACCAGCGCTCCGCGAAGGAGGAGCTCTCTAGGGTTTTTTCAGGGGACGAGGACGCCATGGGCGATATCGTAACCGGTGCGCGGAGGTCCTCGTCGCACTGGCCGCACAGTGCGCAGGCGCCGCGGGCGACGTCCTGGAGCCGCTGGCCGGGGTCCGCAGCGGGCCCGGGCAACTGCGAGACGGGACGCGCCCCCTTGTGGCACGGGGACACGGCCGACCGGCCCTCGCCCCTGGGGGGACCCCTGGTCATGTGGGCACGGCGCCCGCAAGACCGTCCGGCCCGGGACCAGCGCATGGGACGGCATGCTCCTCAACTCCTGCGGCTGAGGCCTGCTGGGCACCATCGCCGGGACCGCCCCGGCCGCCACCGGCGTGCCGTTGCTCGGCGAGGGCCCTCTCCTCGGGGACCGCAAGGCCGTTCCCCCCGCCGCTGCGGGCGAGTGACCGGCAGGGCCCGCAGGGGTGCCCTGCCCCGGCTCGGGGCGGGCGCCCCCGCTCGAACGCCTGTTACCCGAAGAGCGCCCTCTCGATGCCGATCGTGTCGTAGACGGGTTCTGGCAGGTCTATGCCGCGCTGGTCGGCGACGGCGTTCGAGTGGCCGCCGCAGCCGTGGTCGACGCTGACGACCCTGGCGTCGCGCGGGGAGTACTCGTTGGTGCACACGCCGAAGAGCGTGCCGAGCGAACCGGCGATGCGCTGGAAATAGGCGCACTCGACGCACTGGCCGGGGGCGTGCTTCGTCGAGGCGTTGTCGGGCCCCGCCGAGCTCTCGATCCAGCGCTCGGCGGTCTGCGAGCGGCCCTCGTAGGAGAGCACGCGCTCACGGCCCAGGCCCAGATCGACGGCGATGGCCCGGGTGGCGCCCCACTCGGCCGGATCGTCGTCCTCGGTCATCGCGCCGCCGGTGAAGCCGGGCTCCAGACGCGGATCGTTGTCGGGCGTGGGCAGCAGGGTGCCGGGCGTGACGTCACCGGGGCGGACGCGATCGGCCCACGGCACCCACTCGGCCGCCAGTAGCGCGTCATGACCGGGGACCAGGACGACCTCGTCGACGGTCGCAGTGCGGGCGCGCGGGGCGCGCGTCAGCGTGACGGCCCAGCGCCAGCCCCGGTAGCCGTGGTGGGGGCACGCGAAATAGTGGGTGAGCAGGCGCTCGCCCTCGAGTTCGCAGCCGAGGTGCTCCCCCACGCCGAAATCGCCGGCCTGGTGCTCGGCCGCGGCACGCGCGACCTCGACGGCCGCGGCGAGCACCGTATCGGTCCTTGGGGCAGTTCGTGAGGGCATTACTTCTCCAGCTCGTCGGCCACACCGCGCAGCATGGTCGCGATCTTGGTGGCCTGGCTCTGATTGGGATGGCGGCCGCGACGGTACCCGTTCGACAGGCCGTCGAGCAGTTTGATGAGATCTTCCATCATCACAGCCAGATCCTCGGGCCTGCGGCGGGAGGCCTTGGACAGCGAGGGCGGCGGTTCGATCAGTGTGATCGACAGCGCCTGCTCGCCGCGCCGCCCCTCGATGACGCCGAACTCGACACGCTGGCCCCGCTTGACGCCGGTCGTGCCGGCGGGCAGTGCGCTGGAGCGGAAGTACACCTCTCCATCGCCGTCGTCCTTCGTGATGAACCCGAAGCCCTTCTCGGAGTCGAAGAAACGCACCTTGCCGCTCGGCATCTCGTCACCTCATTCTTCCTTCCGGGACGCCTGGGCGCCCGTGGCCGCTCCCGCGCGTGTGGGCACAGGAAACCACCTCAAGTTTATCGAGACGGGCAACCCCGCCCCGCTCTGGCGGCAGAACCGGTCGGGACGGCGCGGGGCCGCCCGTAGAATTGGACCATGGCCGGGCACCCCATCTTCGACACCCTCACGCTGGACAATGCTCCCCGTGAGGCGCCTTCCGCGTTCGCGCAGCCGAAAGCCGACCCCCTGACGGCACCCACTGCCGAACCGGGCGTCGAGGTCAGCGGCGCCATCGTCCACCCCGACGTGATCCGGCCCCCGGCCGATCCGGGCCCCTCGCTGGAGTCGTTGGCCCCTGCGCAGCGGGCTCCGCGCGATCCGCGCAGGCCCTTCGAGGACCTGTCGCTGCTGGCCGGCCCCGAGACGGGCGAGCACGACCCGCGAACCCCGTTCGAGTTCTCCGGAGACCCGGACCCCTCGCCGGGTCTCTCTTCGACCGCGCAGTTCGCCCCGCCGGATGCCGCCACGCTCGTGGTACCGGCGGCCACGACGCGCCCCGCGCCCCGGGACGCCCGCCTGCAGCCCGGCGCAGGCCTCGCGCCCGGAGGGCCGGCCTGGCCGGGCCAGGTCCGGGAACCGGGCTTGACCCCGCTGGGAGCGCAGCCGCCCTCCACGGGCGTCCACGAGCCGAGCGCACTGCGGCCCGGCGCGGATGCGGGCGCGGCCGGCCAGTGGCCCGAGTCCATGATCATCCTGTCGTCCGACGGCACCGCGCCCGCGCCCTACAACGTGGGGAACCTGCTGCGCGCGACCGGCATCGGAATGCTGTGGTGCCTCGCCATCGGCTTCATCGTCGAACCCCTCGCCCTCATCGCACTCATCGTGGCGTGGATCCTGTCGATGACCCGCTCCCGCACCCAGCGTTCGCTGCGAACCGGCTTCCTCGTCGCGCTCGGCCTCGCAGCGTTCATCATCCTGGCGTTCCTGCTGAGCGGCTACGAGCAGCCCCTCGACGCGGGCAGCACGGCCGCGCGCTGGATCTGCCTGGCACTGGTCATCGCCTGCCCGCTGCTCACCCGTTCCGATCTGCGTTCCAACGGACGGCTGGTCACGACCGGGCAGGCCGCCGCCATGTCCCGCGCCGCCGCGACACGGCAGCAGCCCCACCCGCCGGGCTCTGCGCCGCAGGGCGCCGGCCCCGCCCGGCCGGCGCCCATCCAGCAACCCGGCCAGGCCCCCTACCCGCCGCTCCCCGGCGACCGGAACAGCCAGCGGGGACAGGACGGGGGCCGGGGGCCGGTCCGGTGAGCCCTCCCCGCTCGCTGACCACCGATCTCCAGCAGTGGCCGCCGCAGGCACTCGAGCAGCTGCTGCGGGCGCGCCCCGATCTGGCCGTCCCGCCCCCGCGCACCGTCGCCGAGCTCGCCGAGCGGGCCTCCTCCCGCCCCTCGGTCCCACTCGCCCTCGGAGGCCTCGACGCGTGGACCCTGTGCGTCGCTCATGCCATGGCGGCCTGCCAGGCAGGGGGCGGCACGGCCTCGGCCGGCGAACTGGCAGGTGTTCTCGGGCTGGCGGGCCACGACGACGAAGTCGCGGCGGCCATCGCGCACCTGACCGATCTGGCGCTCGCCTGGGGCGAGCCGCCCGCCCTGACCTCGACGGTCCGCGCCGTCCTCGGCCCCTACCCGTGCGGCCTGGCCCCCGCGTCGGCCAGGCCGTTGACTTCCGAGGCCGTCCAGGACGGCCTGACGGCCGTCGGCGAGGAGGGCATGAAGGTCCTGGAGCGCCTCGTATGGGGCCCGCCGACCGGTACGGTGCGCCGTGCGGATCGACCGGTGAGCATCGCCGACGCCGAGTCGACGATGGACCTGCTGCTCGCCCACGGCCTCCTGCGTCCCACCGCGCCGGACCAGGTCGTGCTGCCCCGCGAGGTGGCCCTGCGCCTGCGCAGGGGGCTGTACGTCCAGCAGGCGCCCTCTGCCCATGCACCCGGCTGGCCGGCGTCCGATGGCGCGCTCGGCGCGAACCTCGACCCGGAGCTGCTCGACCGGGCCGCTGTCGGCTCGGCCCAGGAGCTCATCAGCCACGCCGAGGTGATGCTCGACGAGCTGGGCACCCGGAACCCGAAATCTCTCGCCAACGGCGAGATGTCGAAACGGGATCTGGCCGCCCTGGCGCGCATCACCGGCGAGGACGTCGACGCCGAGCCCAGCCAGAGCCGCTTCGTCCTGGCGCTCGTACGGCACACCGGCATGCTCGTCGCCCGCTCGCGCACCTGGCTGGCCACGACCGCCTACGACGACTTCCTGGCCCTGCCCGGCTACGGGCGCTGGCGCGCCCTCGCCACGGCCTGGGCAGATCTCGGCTGGTGGCCCGATCGCACCGAGCCCCGCGCGGCCGCTCTCCGGGCGGCCGCGCTCGCCGAGCTGGCCGCCGCCGAGCCCGGCACCGCGGTCGACGAGGGCTCCCTCGCCGGGCGCCTGGCTTGGCGCAGACCCGGGCTGGTCGGCGCCGAGCACCAAGAACTGTGGCCCCGGTTCGCCGCCGAGCTCATCGCCGAGGCCCGCTGGCTCGGGCTGCTCGCCTTCGACCGCACATCCGCGCTCGTCCGCGCGGTGGACGATCCCACGCTGCCCGATCCCGGCTTCGCCGGTCTCGGGGACTCGCTGCTGCTGCAGTCCGATCTGACGGCCGTGGCCCCGGCCCCGCTCGACCACGACACGGCCCGGGCGATCGGCGAACTGGCCGAGCGCGAGTCGCACGGCGCGGCAGCGGCCTTCCGCTTCACCGGGCCCTCGCTGCGCCGGGGCCTGGACGCCGGCTGGTCCGCCGATACGATCGCCGACTGGCTGCGCGAGCACAACGCCGAGGGCCCCGATGCCCCGCTGCCGGGCTCCCTGTCGGCGCTCATCGCGGACACCGCCAGAACCCACGGCACGGTGAGGATCGTCCAGGTCGGGGCAATCGTCCACGTGGCCGATCCGGCCGCTGCCGCGGCGATCCTGGCCGGCTCGGACGCCTCCGAGCTCGGACTGCGCGAGCTGGCTCCCGGCCTCATCGCCTCGGATGCGGAGCCCGCGGAGCTCGTCGCGGCCCTCCGCGCCGCAGGGCATGCGCCGGTCGCCGAACGCCCCAGCGGCGATCGCTACACGACGCCCGCGCCCCGCAGGGCCCCCCGCGCCGGCCCCGGCCCCGGCTCCCCGGCCGGTCGACCTGGTGCGCCTGGCAGGAGCACTGGCGCAGAAGGCGTCCGACGGCATGAGCGCCGAGCAGATCCTCAACGCGCTGACCAGGGCCTACAACGCGGACTCGTGGGTGGACGTGGACTGGGTGGACGACGACGGCGCCCCGCAGAGCCGCTCCATGCGAGTGCTGTCGATGTCCGCCGGAGTGGCGCACATGGTGCGCCGTGCGGCCGGACGGATCAGCCTGCCGCTGACCCGGATCGTCTCGGTCGGCCCGGTCCCCGCCGACGGGGACCGGGGACCGGTGCCGGCAGGCTCCGGCACCTGAGAAGCACGGGCGCCAGCCCGGGCCCGCCCCACGACCGCCTGCCCGCGCTTGCGCGCGATCGGGCCTCGCGGACCGCCCTGCCGTCTCGGCCGCTCTACCGTACTATGTGAGGGGCGCTCCCCAGCGCTCGTTCTGCGCCGGAGCGATCTGCGCAGGCACGGACTTCGGCCACGGACAGAAGAGGCACTGTGACGACGCACCGCCCCAACGAGCACCTGGGCAGCCGCTACACCCTGATCTCGCCCATCAACAGCGGCGCGATGGGCGAGGTCTGGCGGGCGCGGGACGTCGAGGGCGGTCTGCACGCGGCGAAGATCCTGCGACCGGGCCTGGGCGACAACGCCGAGATGGTCAAGCGCTTCGTCGCCGAGCGCAATCTGCTGCTGAGCGTGCACCACCCCAACGTCGTGGGCGTGCACGACCTGGTCGTCGAGGGCGACACCCTGGCGATCGTCATGGACTTGGTGGAGGGTCGCGACCTGCGCCAAGTGCTCGCGGCGGTCGGAGCGTTCACGCCCTCGGACGCCGCGCTGGTCTGCGCGGAGCTCGCCGACGGCCTGGCGGCCATCCACGAGCAGCGGATCGTCCACCGCGACATGAAACCGGCCAATGTCCTGGTCGACGAGGCGGGCGAGGCCGCTGTTCCTCGCATCACCGACTTCGGCGTCTCGCGCCTGACCGAGACCGGCCCGGGCGCGACCAACCCGACGCTCATAGCGGGCACGCCGCACTACATGGCGCCCGAACTGCTCATGAACCAGACGCCCACCGCGGCCAGCGACCTGTACTCGCTCGGCATCATGCTGTACGAGCTGACCACGGGCCTCACGCCCTTCGCGGACCGCTCCCCCGCAGCGGCGATGCAGGCCCAGTTGAACCTTGCTCCCGGGCGCCCCGACGGCATCGACGAGCGCCTGTGGGACGCGGTGCGCTGGCTCACCCGCAAGGATCCTTCGCAGCGCCCGGCCACCGCGGCCCAGACCGCCCGGGCTCTGCGCGAGGTGAGTGCCCGGACGGAGTCGCTGCCGGCCATGGCACCGCTCGTGGTCCCGCCCGCCCCGGTTCCGACGGACGCCCCGAGTGCGCCCGCCCCGGCGGCGCCCAGCC